>NZ_JANDMF010000035.1:0-55525 GCF_031626875.1 Clostridium sp. SHJSY1 | reverse complement strand
AAAAACTAAACCGAATCTATCTTTGAAGGGAATAGTTGAATAAATCCTATCAAAATAAATTCGGTGAATAATTTAGGTTAAACAATAAATTTTAGGTACTTATATGATTAGTATTAGAGTTTTACTATGGTATATGTTAAAATGCACAATAAATAAGATGAAAAAATGGTAAAATGAATAGTGACAAGAGTGGATGATATTATTAGCATTTAATTATATTTAACATTAGTAGTTACTTTATTTAAGAAAAGAGGAAGCAAAATGAATGAATCGATTTATAAATATCTAGAAGTTGGACTAATACATTTTATGGCTTATCCAGAAACAACTAAATTTAATAGTCAAGATAATATAGTTGAAACATTAAAGAAAGTTTTAGTGGATGATTATTTTAATGCAATAGAAATTACTCATATAAAAGATGATAAAAAGAGAGAAGAAGTTAGAGTGTTATTAGAACAAAGTCATATGAAAGTAGCTTATGGGGTTCAGCCAAGATTACTTGGTGGGAAATTAAATCCTAATGATTTAGATGAAGTGGAAAGAAAAAAGGCAGAAAAGATAATTATTGAATCAATAGATGAAGCAGCTTATTTAGGAGCTAAAAGTATAGCTTTTTTAGCAGGAAAATATGAAGAGAATAAAAAAAATGAGGCTTTTGAACAATTGCTGAAGACAACTAAAAATGTATGTAAATATGCAAAGGCAAAGAATATAAATGTTAGTTTAGAGGTTTTTGATTATGATGTTGACAAAAAATCTTTAATTGGGCCAGCTGATTATGCAGTAAAATTTGCTGCAAAAATAAGAAAAGATAATGATAATTTTGGTCTATTAGTTGACTTGTCACATTTACCTCAGACTTATGAATCATCAAAGTATGCAATTCAAACCATGAAACCATATATAACACATTTTCATATAGGAAACTGTGTTATGAAAGAAGGGGCCATAGCATATGGAGATACTCATCCACGTTTTGGATTTCCAAATGGTTCTAATGATGTAAATGAACTTAAAGAATTTCTTCAAGTGATGAAAGAGGAAGGTTTTTTTAATATAGAAAATCCTTATGTACTTTCTTTTGAGGTGAAACCATGGGAGAATGAGAATTCAGAGGTTGTTATAGCAAATGCTAAAAGAACACTAAATAGGGCATGGGCATTACTTTAAAGAATAGTGTAAGTAAAAAAAATGATATATCGGCAAATATTAACCTAGACATAAGTTAGTAAACTATGAGAATATAAAATAAAGGATATAGATCGTGAAAATTCTATAGCCTTTATTTTTATTTTATATGTAAAGCTTTATACAAAAAAAGTGTAGAGGGGAGAGGACAATATGGAGTTTTTGAGTGAAGAGCTTGCTAGAAGGATAGTTGAAAGAACAATGAATGTTGTTAATTATAATATCAATATAATGAATGAACATGGTGTAATAATAGCATCTGGTGATAAGGAACGAATTGGAACTACTCATGAAGGGGCTATAATTGCACTTCAAAGAAAATCAGAATTTAATATTAATGAAAATGAAAGTAAAAAGCTGCAAGGTGTACTTGAAGGAATCAATATAGTAATAGAATTTCATAATAAAGTAGTTGGAGTAATTGGAATTACAGGAGCTCCTAAAGAAATTTTAGGATATGCTAAACTAATTAAAATGACAGCGGAAATGATGATAGAGCAAGAACAGGTCATGAAAGAATTGGAATGGAACAATAGAATGAAAGAAGAAATGATGATGGCTCTTATATATAATAAAGCTAATTCAGTTATTCTATTGGATGAATATATTAAAAAATTTAAATTACCATATGAATATCCTATGATTATTTTTATTGTAGAGTTAAGATTTTCAGAAAGTTATATGAAAAATGATTTAACTACTAATAGTAAAATAATTAATATATTGGAGGGAACTATTAAGGAATCTTTAGCATCTGCAATTAATTCAAATACTATTGTAGTTTTGCATAAATGTTTGCATTATAACAATAGAAATGAAAATTATGAGGAAAAAATAAAAAAAGTTCATAAAAAAATAAAAGAGCAAATAGGCGTTGAAGTAAAAATATCAACAGGAAAAATATATAATAAGCTTTTAGAAGTATATAAATCTTTTGATATAGCAAAAGAAACTCTTGAATTTGGGAAAAAAATGCACCCCAAGGAAGATATTTATATATTTGAATTACTAAAGTATGATATGCTGTTTTTTCAAAATAATGCGAAATGGAAAGTTAATGAACTTGAAGATACATATAGATTAATAGCTGAAAATGATAAGAGCAAGGCTCTGAGAGAAACGTTAAAAGTTCTTATAGAAGAGAGTGGGGAACTTAGTAGTGTTGCTAATAGATTATTTATACATAGAAATACATTAAGTTATAGGCTAGATAAGATATATAAACTAACTAATAGAAATCCTAGAAAATATACAGATTTATTTTGGCTATATAGTTCTATAATTAATTTTGAAATAGATACCAGGGAAAGGTAAGATGAAAATCTTATCTTTTTTTTAGTTAATGGTTATAAAAATAAAAAAATTATGCATAATGATGAAAATACACCTTGAAAACGATTGATATTTGTGCAGTTGAATATTGTTTGAGATTGTTAAAAATATAATAATGTATATATTGGTTGTCCAGGAAATTCATTTATCAGAAAATTTTAAACTCATTGTTAATTTATTCATTAAAGAATCAAATGTACATAAAGAAAACGCTCACATAAATTTAGAGAATAGATTAAATAAAGAAAAATACAGTTGTTTATGCAATTTTTTTTGTTATTAAACAATATTTACATTTAGTAAATAGAATTAAAGAAGGAGAGATGAAAATGGCACTAGTTACAGTTGCTTTTGGGGTATTAATATTATTAGTATTAATGATGGGATTTAAGATTGATGGATTTATTTCGTTAATTTTAGTTTCGTTAATTGTTGGACTTATGTTAGGAATGCCTTTTGAAGAGGTTACAGCATCAATATATAAAGGAGTTGGTAGTCAATTACAAAGCTTGGTACTCATACTTGCATTTGGTGCAATGCTTGGTAAGTTACTATCAGCATCAGGGGCGGCTCATCGTATTGCAATGACACTTATCAAAAAGTTTGGTAAGCAAAATGTTAGATGGGCAATGTTATTAACTTCACTTATTGTTGGTATTACTATGTTCTATGAAGCGGGATTTATTGTTTTGATTCCAATTGTTTATACTATAGTTGCAGAAATGGGTATATCATTGATGGCAGCTGGATTACCAGTAGTTACAGGATTATCAATAACACATAGTTTTTTACCACCACATCCAGGACCAGCAGCAGTTGTTACTATATATGGAGCTGATATGGGAAAAACATTACTTATAGGACTTTTGATTGCTATTCCATCTGTAATAATATTAGAAGTGTTTTATAATAAATCAAAATGGGCTTTGAGTGCAAAAGCATCAGTTCCAGAAGGTTTAGCATCTACAGAAAAATTTAAAGAAGAAGATTTACCTGGTTTTGGGATAAGTGTACTTACTGCTTTAATTCCTATTATTCTTATGGCTATTGAAACTTTTTCGAGTTTTATAATAGATAAAAACTCAGAAGTTATGAAGTACATAAAATTCGTTGGGGATGCGCCAATTGCTCTATTAATTACCGTTTTGATTGCAACTTATACACTTGGTCTTTCTCGTGGCAAGAAAATGGAAGAAGTGATGAGTATATTAAGTGGTTCTGTAAAAGCTATAGCTATGATAATATTAGTAATTGGAGCTGGGGGTGCTTTTAAACAAGTAATTGTTGATGCTGGTATAGGAAATACCGTTAATGAATTAACAAGTGGATTAAATATTTCCCCTTTAATATTAGCTTGGGTAATTGCAGCTGCTATAAGAACTGCAGTTGGATCAGCAACAGTAGCTATAACAACAGCATCAGGTATTATTTTACCTATGGTAGCTGCATCAGGAGTAAGTCCAGAACTTATGGTTTTGGCTACATCATGTGGAAGTATGTTTGCATCACATGTTAATGATCCTGGATTTTGGATGTTTAAAGAATATTTCAATTTATCAGTTGGTGATGCTATAAAAGTAAGAACTCCATATACATGTATCTTATCTGCACTTGGTCTAATTTTTGTATTGATTTTAAGTAATTTTTTATAATATTAAGTTAATAAACATAAGAAATAGTGTGTTAATAAATTTTCTAAACAATAGAGAATAATTAAGAAGTTTTGGTGATTAATATATAGTGTATAAATCATCAAAGCTTTTTTTTGTTAAAGTGGATTGTTTAAAGTAAAACAATATATGTATTATGTGGAAAATAGAGGTGAGAATTTGAAGCGCTTGAGAAAAAAATGTGCAGAATGATGAAAAAAGACTTTTGAAAACGGTTTAAAATTGTGCAGTTAAACATTGTTTGGAATCGTTAAAAATATGATAATGTAATCATAAACAAATAAGAAATTCATTTATCAGAAAATTTTTATTTGTTTGATAATTAAAAAAAGGTTAAATTAAGTGTGCACATTGAGAAAACGATTACTCATGCAAGGTAAAATTAATTAGAAACAAAACAACTTACCAAAAGAATAAATAAAAAATTATAGAAAGGATGAGCAAACAAAGAAGTAGTATCTTTCATTTGAACAATTTTCATTATTAATTAAGATTCACATGTATTTAATAAAATTAGAAGGAGAGATAAAAATGGCGTTAATTACAGTTGCTTTTGGTGTATTAATATTATTAGTATTGATGATGGGGTTGAAAATTGATGGATTCATTTCATTGATTTTAGTTTCATTAATTGTTGGAATTATGCTTGGAATGCCTTTAGAAAAAGTTACTGCATCTATGTATAGTGGTATTGGTGGGCAGTTAAAAAGTTTAATTCTTATCCTAGCTTTTGGAGCTATGCTTGGTAAATTACTAGCCGATTCAGGAGCTGCTCAACGTATTGCTACAACACTAATTAATAAGTTTGGGAAGAAGAGAGTTCAGTGGGCAATGTTATTAACTTCTCTTATTGTTGGTATAACAATGTTTTTTGAAGCAGGTTTTATAGTGTTGATTCCAATTATATTTACTGTAGTTGCAGAAACTGGAATTCCATTGATGTTTGTAGGATTACCAGCAGTTATAGGATTATCAACAACTCATAGTTTTTTGCCACCTCATCCAGGGCCAGCAGCAGTAGCTGTTACATATGGAGCAAGCATGGGCAAAACATTACTTTTAGGTCTTTTAATAGCTATTCCAGCTGCTATATTAGTTGGAATATTTTACACCAAATCAAAATGGGTTGCTAGCGTCAAGGCTTCTGTTCCTGAAGGATTAGCAACTAGCAAGATATTTAAAGATGATGAAATGCCAAGTTTTGGTGCAAGTATGTTTACTGCATTAATACCTGTAATTCTTATGGCTATTACTACATTTGCTGATCTTTATCTTGATAAAGAGTCTGTATTGTTGAAATATATCAGTTTTGTTGGAGATGCGCCAGTAGCTCTATTGATTACTGTTTTGATTGCTAGCTACACTCTTGGTGTTGCTCGTGGAAGAAAATTAGAAGAAGTTATGAAGAGTTTAAGTGGGTCAGTTAAGGCTATTGCTATGATAATACTAGTAATTGGTGCTGGGGGAGCATTTAAACAAGTAATTGTTGATGCAGGTATAGGAAAAACTATTAGTGAAATGACACAAGGGTTAAATATTTCACCATTAATATTAGCATGGGTAATTGCGGCATTATTGAGAACTGCAGTTGGTTCAGCAACAGTTGCTATAACTACAGCATCAGGGATTGTATTACCACTACTAGCGAGTACAGGTGTTAGCCCAGAACTATTAGTTTTAGCTACATCATCTGGTAGCGTATTTGCTTCACATGTTAATGATCCTGGTTTTTGGATGTTTAAGGAATATTTCAATTTACCAGTTGGGCAAGCAATTAAAATAAGAACTGTATATACAATTTTATTATCAATAATTGGTTTGGCTGGAGTGTTAGTTTTAGATATATTCTTCTAAAATTAATTGAATGGTTTGTATAACGGTAAAAAAGATATATTTTTAACAATTAATTAAAAAGTAAAGGTTAAATTAGTATACATGATAAGGGTGGAATTGTGCAGGTACAATAAAATATTAAGGATAAAAAAAGAGTTATTTGTATGTGATGCACATTGTTTGAGATAATTGTTTTGAGTATAATTTATTTATGTAAAAGTTATCAACGGAATTCTTGACAAGCTACTTACATAAAAGTAGATTTTGAAATGTTATTGATAATTAAATAAATCTACAAAACATTAACAAAGTTATCTTTGCATGTGATTATTTAAGGAGGAGGTGAATTATGAAAATAGTTATAGCACCTGATTCGTTTAAAGGGAGTTTAACAGCTCTTGAAGTAGCTAACGCTATAGAAGAAGGGTTAAAGAAGTATGATGAAACTTTTGAGCTTGAAAAAGTCCCTATGGCAGATGGGGGAGAAGGAACAGTTGAATCTTTAGTTTCACTTACAAATGGAGAAATAATAACAGTAGATGTTAAGGATCCTCTTATGAGAGAAATAAAGGGATTTTATGGACTTTTAGGTGATAAAAAAACTGCTGTAATTGAAATGGCAGCAGCTTCAGGCTTACCACTTTTAAAAGAAAATGAAAAAAATCCTCTTATAACATCAACATATGGAACAGGTCAATTAATAAAAGATGCCTTGGATAGAGGCTGTAACAATTTCATAATTGGAATAGGTGGAAGTGCTACAAATGATGGTGGTACAGGAATGCTAAAAGCTCTAGGTGTTAAGTTCTTGGATGAGAATAATAATGAAGTGAAGGATGGAGCTATTGAATTAGATAAGTTACTTACAATTGATATGTCAGGTTTTGATAAAAGAATTTTTGAATGTGACATAAAAGTTGCTTGTGATGTTCAAAATCCACTTTGCGGAGAGAATGGAGCGTCATATGTCTTTGGGGCACAAAAAGGTGCGGATGAAGAGTTGATGGCTATTTTAGATAAAAATCTATATCATTATGGAGAGGTTTTAGAAAAGACATTTAATACTGAAGTAATTAATGTGCCAGGTGCTGGAGCAGCTGGTGGTATGGGTGCAGCATTTATTGCAGTAATTAAGGGCAAACTAGAACGTGGAATTGATATTATTATTCAAGAAAGTAAGTTAAATGAAAAGTTAGAAAACGCTGATTTAGTTTTTACAGGAGAAGGAAAAATAGATTTTCAAACAAAGTTTGGAAAGACACCTTTTGGAGTAGCTAGTGAAGCTAAAAAGAAGGATATACCAGTAATTGCTCTTGCTGGTTCAGTAGGAGAAGGCACAGATACCTTATATGAAGCAGGGTTTGATGGAATATTTAGTATAATGGATAGTCCTATGACACTAGAAGAAGCAATTAAAGATAGTGAAAATCTTGTGAAGGAAGCAGCATATAGAATAATAAATTTATATATGGCTCATGAGAGAAAAGTTAAATAGAAGATTGGAGTAGTAAGTATGTTTAAACCAAATGGAATTATTCCAGCATTAGTAACACCTTTAGATGAACATGGAAACTTAATGGAAAATTCGTTAAAGAAAGTAATTGACTATACTTTAGAAGCAGGAGTTCATGGAGTATTTGTATTAGGAAGTACGGGAGAAATCTATGGATTAACAGATAAACAAAAGCAAAGAGTTATTGAAGTTACAGTTGAACATGTAAATGGAAGAGTGCCAGTTTATGCAGCAGCAAGTGAAATAACAACAAACAATGCTATAAAAACAGCTAAAATGGCAGAGGAAGTTGGAGGAGTTTCGGCAATTTCAGTATTAACTCCATACTTTGTATCACCTACTCAGGAAGAAATGGCAGAACATTTTAAAGCTGTAGCAAATTCAGTAAAAACACCAATAATTTTATATGGTTGTGATGGAAGAGCTCATAATAAAATTATGCCAGAAACAGCATTCAAATTATCAAGAGAAGAAAACATAATAGGAATTAAAGATAGTAGTGGAGATGCCAAAAGAATGGAAGAATACTGCAAGCTTACTAATGATATAGAAGACTTCACAGTATTATGTGGAATAGATACATTTATTTGTGATGGTTTAACTTTTGGAACTAATGGAGCTATTGCTTCAAGTGCAAATATAGCACCTAAAATATCTGTAGGAATTTACAATGCATTTAAAAATGGTGATCTAGAAACAGCTAGAAAGCTTCAAGAAAAATTATTACCTCTTAGAAATGCATATGGTCTTGGAACTTTCCCTGGAGTTATAAAGGAAGCACTTCAAATGGTTGGAATTGATGTTGGAGTAGCATTAAAACCAGTAGGACCAATGAGTGAAGAAAATCGTGCTAAATTAGCTGCGGTTTTAAAAGATTTAGATGTTTATAAAATAAAATAAATAGAAACTAAAACAATATGAATAGGAGTGAAGTAAAAATGAAAATTGGATTTATAGGACTAGGAATTATGGGAAAACCTATGAGTAAAAACTTAGTTAAGGCAGGATATAAGCTAGTTGTTAGTAGCTTTGATAAAGAAGCAGCAGAAGAATTAAAATCTCTAGGAGCTGAAACTTGTGCAAGCAATAAAGAAATAGCTGAACAATGTGATGTTGTTATAACAATGTTACCAAACTCACCACAAGTTAAACAAGTTGCTCTTGGAAAAGATGGAATAATAGAAGGAGCTCATAAAGGATTAACATTAATAGATATGAGCTCAATAGCACCACTTGCATCAAGAGAAATTGGTGCAAAATTAGCTGAAAAAGGTGTTGAAATGTTAGATGCTCCAGTAAGTGGCGGAGAACCAAAGGCTATTGATGGAACAATATCTGTTATGGTTGGAGGAAAGCAAGAATTATTTGATAAATATCTTGACATAATGAAAGCAATGGCAGGTTCAGTAGTAAGAGTTGGAGAAATCGGTGCTGGTAATATAGCAAAACTTGCTAACCAAACTATAGTTGCTATAAATATAGCTGCTATGTCAGAAGCGCTAGTGTTAGCTCAAAAATCAGGAGTTAGTCCAGAACTAGTTTACAATGCAATTAGAGGAGGTCTTGCAGGAAGTACTGTTTTAGATGCAAAAGCACCTCTTGTTATGGATAGAAAGTTTGATCCTGGATTTAGAATCAACTTACACATCAAAGATTTAAACAATGTACTAGAAACTTCTCACGAAGTAGGAGCACCATTACCATTAACAGCAGCAGTACTTGAAATGATGCAAGCATTAAAGGTTGATGGCTTTGAAATGGAAGACCATGGAAGCATAATAAAATACTATGAAAAATTAGCTAACACTGAAGTTCATAGATAAAATAAATTATAAATCAAAAAAATTATAAACTTACCTAAAATGCCTAAAAATACCTAAAAATTATTTATAAAAATAATAAAAAAGAAAAACCATTATAGATAGTCCGTTTTATTAATCCGAAAATCTGTATTAATTACCAAACTGATGAGATTATTTAATAATCTCATCAGAAATATAGATTTGTATTCAAATTGTACATTATAAGTTGTAAAGGATTTAATTATCCTAAAGAAATTAACTAACAGAATATTATTTAAGAAACATTAAATTTAAGAAATGGAGTGATCGATATGTCAGCACCAAAGGTTACTAAAATAGAAGTTTATCAAGTAGCAGGACATGATAGTATGCTATTTAATTTAAGTGGAGCACATGGACCATACTTTACTAGAAATGTTATTATATTAACAGATGAAAATGGGAATGAAGGTATAGGCGAAGTTCCTGGTGGAGAAAAAATCTGTCAAACAATTAAAGATTCAGAAAAGATAGTTGTAGGTTCATCAATTGGTGACTATAAGAACACTTTACAAAGAGTTCAAAAGGAATTTGCTGATAGAGATTCAAGCGGAAGAGGATTACAAACTTTCGATTTAAGAACAACAATTCATGCAGTAACAGCTATAGAAACAGCTTTACTTGATTTATTAGGAAAGCACTTAGAAGTTCCAGTTGCAGCATTACTTGGAGATGGACAACAAAGAGATAAAGTAAAAATGTTAGGATATCTTTTCTATGTTGGAGATAGAAAAAGAACTAATTTAGAATATGTAAATGAAGAAGATAGTGCTGATGAATGGTATAGAATTCGTAGAGAAGAAGCTATGACTCCAGAAGCTATAGTAAAATTAGCAGAAGCTACTCATGCTAAATATGGATTCACTGATTTCAAATTAAAGGGTGGAGTTTTAGAAGGAAAAGAAGAAATTAAAGCAATAAAAGCTTTAAAAGAAAGATTCCCAGAAGCTAGAATTAACCTTGATCCAAATGGAGCATGGTCATTAAAAGAAGCTATTGAACTTTGTAAGGATATGAAGGGAATAATGACTTATGCAGAAGATCCATGTGGAGCTGAAAATGGATTCTCAGGCCGTGAAGTTATGGCTGAATTTAAGAAAGCAACAGGTCTTCCAACAGCAACTAACATGATAGCAACTGACTGGAGACAAATGGGACATTCTGTAGTTTTAAATTCAGTAGATATTCCTTTAGCTGATCCTCACTTCTGGACAATGGAAGGAACAGTACGTGTAGCTCAAATGTGTAATGATTGGGGATTAACTTGGGGATCTCACTCAAACAACCATTTTGATATATCATTAGCTATGTTTACTCATGCAGCAGCAGCAGCTCCAGGAGAAATAACAGCTATAGATACACACTGGATATGGCAAGAAGGATATGACAGATTAACAAAGGAACCATTACAAATTAGAGATGGATTTGTAGAAGTTCCAAAGAAACCAGGTCTAGGAATTGAAATAGATAGAGAACAAATAATGAAAGCTCATCAATTATATATAGATAAAAATTTAGAATCAAGAGATGATTCTATAGGAATGCAATATTACATTAAAGATTGGAAATTCGATAATAAACGTCCTTGCTTAGTTAGATAATAAATACAATTAACCACTTAATAAAGACATGAAATTATTATACAATATATGATAAGTTCATGTTTTTATTATATAAAAAATCATGTGAGGTGATATCATGAGAAACAGCAATATACTTATACTTTTACCTATAAATGAAAAACAAAAAAGGTTAATAGAAAGTGTTTCAGAAGGTTCTAACTTTATATATAAAACACAAAAAGAAGTAGATAAGGAAACTGTTCAAGACGCGGATATAATAATTGGAAACCCACCAGCAGAATTAATAAAGGAATCTGAGAAGTTAAAATGGTTACAATTAAACAGTGCTGGAGCTGATGCATATATAAAGGAAGGAATATTAAATAAAGATACATTTCTTACTAATGCAACAGGAGCATATGGTTTAGCTATTTCAGAACATTTAATTGGAGTTCTTCTTCAAATATTTAAAAAGCTTCATATATATAGAAATAATCAAAAGTTACATCTTTGGAAAGATGAAGGTGAAGTTAAATCTATATATGGTTCTAAAATTTTAATAGTTGGTCTTGGAAATATTGGAGAAGAGTTTGCAAAACGAGTAAAAGCTTTTGGAGCATATACAATAGGAGTGAGAAGGAGTAATACAGAAAAACCAGATTTTATTGATGAATTATATTTAATGGATAAAATTGATCAAGTGCTCCCAACTGTAGATGTTGTAATGCTTTCTTTACCTTCTACAAAAGAAACTTATAAGATGTTTTCAAGAGAAAGACTTAGTATTATGAAAAAGGGAGCAGTTCTTTTAAATGTTGGTAGAGGGAATGTACTTGATACAGAGGCATTGTGTGACCTTGTGGAAAGTGAATATTTATTAGGAGCAGGACTTGATGTAACAGATCCAGAGCCACTTACGAAGGAGCATAGAATATGGAATATAGATAATATAATAATTACACCACATGTTTCAGGTGGATATCATATTCCAGAAACTCTACAAAAAATTGTTGAAATAAGTTCTGAAAATTTGAAAAAGTTTATAAGCGGTGAAAAACTTACTAATATTGTTGATTTTAGTACAGGATATAGAACTTTAAATAAATAGAGTAACATGTTAAATGAAAGGATAAATTAAAATGACCAATAGTGAAATTAGAGAATATGTAGAAAAAAGAAAAGTAATTTTACCTGATGGAACTAAAGTATCAGCTTTAGGGCAAGGAACTTGGTTTATGGGGGAACACTCTAATAAAAGAGAAGAGGAAATAAAATCATTAAGACTTGGTGTAGAGCTTGGAATGAATTTAATTGATACAGCTGAAATGTATGGTGATGGATTATCTGAGGAAGTTGTAGCTAAGGTAATTGAAGATTGTAGAAAAGATGTATTTTTAGTTTCTAAAGTTTATCCTCATAATGCAGGAGGAAATTCGATTATAAGAGCTTGTGAAAATAGTTTAAGAAGATTGAAAACAGACTATTTAGATTTATATCTTCTTCATTGGAGAGGGGGGATTCCCCTAGAAGAGACCATAGAGGGAATGGAATTATTAAAAAAGCAAGGAAAAATTTTAAGATGGGGAGTATCTAATTTTGATAAAGATGATATGGAAGAATTATATCATAAATCAAATGGAGAAAATTGTGCTGTGAATGAAGTTTTATATCATTTGGGATCAAGAGGTATTGAATTTGATTTATTACCATGGCAAAGGAAAAATAATATTCCTACCATAGCATATTGTCCTTTAGCTCAAGGTGGATCTTTAAATAGAAGTTTACTAAGGGATGAAACCTTACAAGAAATAGCTAAAGAACATAATGCAACATCATTACAAATAGCTCTAGCATGGACAATACATAATAATGACATTATATCTATACCAAAAGCATCAAGTGAAAAGCATGTTATATTAAATGCTAAAGCAACATCAGTAAATTTAACATTTGAAGATATGCAAAGGTTAGATGGAACTTTTAAGAAACCAAGTAGAAAAGTACCACTAGATATAGTATAATAAAATTTTTGATGAACTAAATATTAAATCAAAAGAGAAAGGTTGTTAAATTATGATTTTAATAGATGAAGCATATAGATGTTTATTATGTAAAAGTCCAAAATGCAAAGCTAATTGTCCAATTGATACTCAAATTCCAAAAGTAATAGAGCTTTATAGACAAGAAAAGTATGAAGAAGCAGGGGAAGTATTATTTAAAAATAACCCACTTTCAGCTATATGTGCAATTGTTTGTCCACATGAAGACCAATGTGCAGGAAGTTGTATAAGAGGAATTAAGGGCGAGCCAATAAAGTTTCATGAAATTGAAAAAGAATTATCAAGAAAGTATTTAGAAGAAAATAAATTTGAAAATATCCCTAAAACTAAGGATAGAATTGCAATAGTAGGTGGAGGGCCTGCGGGAATTACAATTGCATTTATATTAGCTAAGAAGGGATATAAAATTACTATATTTGATTCACATGAAAGAATTGGTGGAGTATTAAGATATGGAATTCCTGAGTATAGGTTGCCTAAGGATTTAATTGATAGAATTGAGGATAGGCTTATAGATCTTGGTGTTATGATTAGACCAAATACTCTTATAGGACCAGTTATAAGTATAGATAGATTATTTAAAGAAGGATATAAAGCGATATTTATTGGAACAGGGGTATGGAATCCTAAGACATTAAATATTACAGGAGAGACTTTAGGAAATGCACATTTTGCAATAGATTATCTTAAATCTCCACATACATATAGATTAGGAGAAAGGGTAGCAGTAATAGGGGCAGGAAATGTTGCTATGGATGCTGCAAGAACTGCAAAAAGAAATGGTGCTAAGGAAGTTACTGTTATTTATAGAAAAGGCTTTGAAAATATGAGTGCAACCAATAAGGAAATAGAAGAGACTAAAGAAGATGGTGTTGATTTTAAATTATTTAGAGCACCTTTAGAAATAACAGAAGAGGGAGTTATTCTTAAGAATGTGGAAACAAAAGAAGAAGAATTCTTTAGCTGCGACTCTGCAATAATTGCAATAAGTCAAACACCAAAAACAAATATAGTTTCTAATACTACTAGACTTGAAACAGATAGAGCAGGGCTTATAGTTACAGATAGAAAAGGTAATACAACTAAAAAAGGTGTATTTGGATCTGGAGATGTGGTTACTGGTGCAAAAACTGTTGTTGAAGCAGTAGCTCATGCTAAGATAGTTGCAAAAACAATAGAGGAATATTGTGAAAGAAATTCTTAAAAATAAAACCTATCAGAGGATTTTTAAATCATTCTGATAGGTTCTATTTTACTTATACTATTATTTGAGTTTAAATTGATTTATAGCATCAAACATCAAATTTGCGTTTTCTGAAAGCTTTTCAGCAGATTGAGAAACCTCTGTAGAAGAAGAAAACATTTGCTCAGAAGAAGCACTTATTTCTTCTGATGAAGCTGAATTTTCTTGGGCTATTGCTGAAGCTCCTTCAACCTTGTCTATTATATGAGATTTTTCATCATTTATTTTTTCCATAGAATTGTTTACTTTATTTATTTGAGGAATAATCTTTTCCACAGCATCTATTATTTCTTTAAATGAGATTATTGAACTATCAATAACTTTTATCTGAGAGTTAATTGTTCCACTAACATCTTTGGTTGTTGATAGAACTGAATTGGTTTCAGTGGTAATACTAGACACTAAAGTTGATATATCAGATGAAGAATTTTTACTTTGTTCTGCTAATTGTCTAATTTCATCAGCAACTACAGCAAATCCTTTGCCAGCTTCTCCAGCTCTAGCAGCTTCAATAGCAGCATTAAGAGCAAGTAAATCTGTTTGTTCTGATATACTATTAATTAATGTAGTTATTTCATTTATTTGATTTACACTTGATACAAGATTGTTTGTTTTAGAAACTACAGTTTCAAATGATGTATTCATATTTTGAACAGATGATACTAATTCATGTAGCTGAGAGTTACTGTTATTAGCCATAGAATTAACATTTTTAGCAGTATTATTAACATCATTAACAGTTAAAACAACACTATCAATTGAATTACCAAATTCATTTAGAGAATGTGTCATTCCTACAAGTTCATTTGCTTGAGATGTAGAACCTGCAGCTACTTGTTGAATAGCATCACTTACTTCTTGTGTTGTTGCAGTCATTTCTTCAGAAACAGCAGATAAAGTAAGTGATTGATTATTCATATCTTCTGCTCTATTTCTTATTTCACTCATTAACAATGAGATTGATTCGACAGTATTATTTAAAGAGTTATTCATTAAACCAAATTCATTAGTTCTAGTAGTGTCTATATCTACAGTAAAGTTTCCTAATGATACTTCATTTAGAACGTTTGTAAATTCTTTAATAGATGATTTTATAGAAGATAGTATTAAATATGCTAATCCTGCACCTACAGCAACTAATAAAATTACTATAATAATTAGAGTTGTTACTGCGATATTAAAATCTTTTTCAGATTTTTCGCTTAAAATTTCAGATTGCTCTTTATGATAATTAGACAAATCATTTATAGCATTAGATAGATTAGTTCCAGATTTAGTATTTGCATCAATAAAGTCTTGGCTAGGACTATCACCAATAGATCTTATTTCTTTCAATTGTTCTATAAAAGAAGAATATTCATTAAAACATTTTTTTAATGTATCAGCTTTATCTTTTCCTTCCTTATCTTGGATATTAGAGAATTCCTCATCAATGCTATCATTAATTGTAGTAGTAAGTTCATCTAAAGTAGTTATATAACTTTTGTCAAATGTTCTATCAGTTAGTTTTGTAAGCGTGTTTCTCAAGTTTCCTGATGCACCGTTTATTTCACCAACTCTTGTTGCACCTGTAAGTTGTATATTGGCCAAATTATCTACATTATCATTTATGCTACGAAGTTTTATATAACTAACAGAACCAACTGATAGTGTAGAAATTATAGCTAGAATAAAAAGTATTATTATACCATGAGTAATTTTTAAGTTTTTTAGCAACTTAAAGCTTTTTTCTTTGTCTTTCATAATGTTCCTCCATAATTCAATTTGTTTTATATTATATATTCGGTATAAATAGCAAATGACTTAAGAGAATTTATCCATTTATGTTTTAAATTGGAGAAAAAAATTTCTAATATTTGTCCGTTTGTATTATAAAAAAGTTAAGTTAACTATATATACATAAAATTTCCGTGGATACACAAAATAAAAATAATTATTTATTAAAGTAAAGGGAGTCAAAATATGAAATCAAGTACAAAAGAAATGGATATTTCAAAATTAACTATAGGAGGTACTTTAGTAGCATTGGGTGTTGTTTATGGAGATATTGGGACTTCACCACTTTATGTAATGAAATCAGTTCTTAATGGCAATGGGGGATTAGAGAGTATAAATGATACTTTTATTTTAGGAACATTATCAATGGTTTTTTGGACAATTACTATTTTAACAACAATAAAATATGTTCTAATTACATTAAAGGCAGATAATAAAGGTGAAGGTGGAATATTTTCTCTTTTTACTTTGGTACGTAGACGTGCAAAATGGCTTATTATACCTGCAATTATTGGTGGGTCAACATTACTTGCAGATGGCATGTTGACACCTGCTGTAACTGTAACTTCAGCAGTTGAAGGATTAAAGTTGATTGAAAGTTTTAATCATATTTTTGGAAATAATCAAAATAACATTATTATAGTTGTAATAGCAATAATAAGTGCTCTTTTTTTTATTCAACACTTTGGAACTGACTTAATTGGAAAAATGTTTGGACCAATAATGCTTGTTTGGTTTTGTACATTAGCTATATTTGGAATAATAAATATAGCTAATGATTGGACATTGTTACGAGCATTATCTCCACATTATGCAATAAATACTCTTTTTAGTAATGAAAATAAGCAAGGATTCTTTATTCTTGGTAGTATATTTTTATCATCAACAGGTGCAGAAGCACTTTATTCAGATCTTGGGCATGTTGGAAAAAATAATATATATGGATCTTGGCCTTTTGTTAAAATATGTTTACTATTAAATTATTTTGGGCAAGGAGCTTGGATATTATCAGCTAAGAATAATTCTATATATAATAAAGTTCATGACTTAAATCCGTTTTTTCAAATGGTTCCACAAAAGCTTTTGATATTTGCTATAATAATTTCTACATTAGCTGCAATTATTGCTTCTCAGGCACTAATTTCAGGATCTTTTACTTTGGTTTCAGAAGCAATTAAGTTAAATTTATTTCCTAGATTACATACTATGTATCCATCTAGCTCTAAAGGACAACTATATATACCAGGAATAAATAAACTTTTATGGATTGTTTGTATTGGAATTGTTCTTTACTTTAGAAGTTCTGATCACATGGAAGCAGCATATGGATTGGCAATTACAGTTACCATGTTAATGACAACTATTCTTTTGTTTAATTATTTATTAAAACAAAAGACTCCTTTTATTGTTGCTTTAGGAATACTTGTTTTCTTTATCATATTTGAGTTTTCTTTCTTTATTGCAAATATTATTAAATTTATGCATGGAGGATTTGTAGCTGTAATAATTGCTTTAGGAATTTTATCTGTTATGTATATTTGGATTAGAGGCTACTATATTAAAATGAGATTATTAGAAGAAGTTCCAATTGAAGATTATAAAAATCAATTAGATCAATTAAGATTAGATGAGGATCGTCCTAAATATGCAACAAACCTTGTGTATTTGACTGGTTGTAAAAAACGTAAACGAATTGATAGAAAAATAATGTATTCTATACTAGATAAAAGGCCTAAGAAGGCAGATG
Source organism: Clostridium sp. SHJSY1 (assembly GCF_031626875.1). NCBI lineage: Bacteria > Bacillati > Bacillota > Clostridia > Eubacteriales > Clostridiaceae > Clostridium > Clostridium sp. SHJSY1. The sequence continues at coordinate 37,757 of NZ_JANDMF010000035.1, read as the reverse complement.
TATATTGGTTTGTGAATATTGATGTTAGTGATGAACCTTATTTAGCTGAATATACAGTAGATACCTTTGGAACATCACATATTGTAAAAGTTCAAATTAATCTTGGATTTAGAGTGGAACAAAAATTAAATGTTTTTTTACGTCAAATTTCAACCGAATTAGTTGAAAGTGGAGAAATAGAGCTTCAATCAAGAACTTATACAATAATACCAGAAAGAAAAGTTGGTGATTTTCGTTTTGTTATAATTAGAGAACATCTTTCCTATGAATCAGAATTAAATATCTGGGATTCACTTTTACTTAGGGCTAAATTATTTATGAAAAAGTTTACTGTTTCCCCTGAGAAATGGTTTGGACTTGAAACAAGTGATGTTTATATTGAGGAAGTTCCACTTTTTGTTGGGCATTCTAATCGGACAATTTTAAAAAGAATTAAATGATTAAATAATTTAAGATGTTTTCTTAATAGGAACAACATCTTAAATTTAATTTTGTTTACAAAAAATTAAACATAAGTAAAGTGCAAGAAATTATAAATGAAATTTCATAAAGAGACTTAATTTAATAAAATATATTCAGCAAGATTTATATTTTTCATGCAAAATAACATATTTAAGAAATTGAAATTATAAAGTTTATCACTGTAAATAGATAGAAATAATTTGAAAGATGAAATTGTTTGAAAAAAATGTTGCAAAAACAAATCAGACTACTGATTAAGGGCAATGTAAAGTTATTTAAAAATAATTGACTTATTTTTGAATAGTGATATGATAGATATTATTTCAACGAAAAGGAAATATAATAAAGTACAATTTGGAATAAAGGTAGAGGTAAGTTTCAGAGCATAATTAAAATTTATAAAACATTTGTAAGGTAAAGGAAGTTTAAAAATGAAATCAAGTTTAAAAGACAATAATATTTCTAAATTAACTTTAGGTGGGATTTTAGTAACGTTAGGTGTAGTTTATGGAGATATAGGAACCTCACCACTGTATGTAATGAAATCAGTACTTAGTGGTAATGGAGGTTTAGAAAGTATATCTGAAAATTTTATCCTTGGAACGCTATCAATGGTTTTTTGGACAATCACTATTTTAACAACTATAAAATATGTCCTAATAACTTTGAATGCAGACAATAAGGGTGAGGGCGGAATTTTCTCTCTTTTTACATTAGTTCGTAGACGTGCAAAGTGGCTTATAGTTCCAGCTATTATCGGTGGAGCAGCATTGATTGCTGATGGGATGTTAACACCAGCAATGAGTATAACCTCAGCTGTTGAAGGGTTAAAGTTAATCCCAAGTTTTAATACTGTTTTTGGTAATAATCAAAATAGTATTATTGTAATTGTAATAATAATTATAAGTGCTCTTTTTTTTATTCAGCATTTTGGAACAGATTTTATTGGAAAAATGTTTGGACCAATTATGTTTGTGTGGTTTTTAACTTTAGCTGTATTTGGAATTATGAATATGTCTCATGATTGGACATTATTACGTGCATTGTCTCCACATTATGCTATTAAGACACTTTTTAGTAGTGAAAATAATGCTGGATTCTTTATTCTTGGAAGTATATTCTTATCCTCAACAGGAGCAGAAGCTCTTTATTCAGATCTTGGACATGTTGGGAAAAAGAATATCTATGGCTCATGGCCTTTTGTTAAAATGTGTTTATTGATAAATTATTTTGGACAAGGTGCTTGGATGTTAGAAGCTAAGAAAAATTCTATGATGTTTGCTGATGTTAAAGATTTAAATCCTTTTTTTCAAATGGTTCCACAAGGACTTTTAATCTTTGCTATAATAATTTCAACTTTGGCTGCAATTATTGCTTCACAAGCTCTAATTTCAGGAGCATTTACACTTGTTTCAGAAGCAATTAAATTAAATTTATTTCCTAGATTACATACTATGTATCCATCTAGCTCTAAAGGACAACTATATATACCAGCAATAAATAAACTTTTGTGGGTTGTTTGTATTGCAATTGTTCTTTATTTTAAAAATTCAGAACATATGGAAGCAGCTTATGGATTAGCAATTACAGTTACAATGTTAATGACAACTATTCTTTTATTTAATTATTTATTAAAACAAAAGACACCATTATTTGTTGCCATAGGGGTTCTTATTTTCTTTGGTGCATTTGAAGTTTCTTTCTTTATAGGAAATGTGGTGAAATTTACTCATGGAGGATTTGTTGCTGTTTTAATTGCTTTATTGATTCTATTAGTTATGGTTATTTGGATAAAAGGATATTATATAAAAATGCGTTTATTAGAAAATGTTCCAATTGAAGATTACAAAAAGCAATTAGATCAATTGCGTCAAGATGAAGATCGTCCTAAATATGCGACAAATCTTGTATACTTAACTAGTTGCAGAAAACGAAAGCATATTGATAGAAAAATTATGTATTCTATATTAGATAAAAGACCTAAGAGAGCAGATGTCTATTGGTTTGTTAATATAGAGGTTACAGACGAGCCTTACTTAGCAGAATATACAGTAGATACTATGGGAACATCTCATATTGTAAAAGTTCAGTTAAGACTTGGATTTAGGGTAGAACAAAAATTAAATATTTTTCTACGTCAAATTTCAACTGAATTAGTTGAAAGTGGTGAGATTAAACTTCAATCTAGAAATTATACAACTATGCCAGAAAGAAAAGTTGGTGATTTCCGATTTGTTCTAATTCAAGAACATCTTTCATATGAGTCAGGATTAAATACTTTGGATTCGTTAATACTTAGATCTAAATTATTTATTAAAAAAATTACTGTTACTCCAGCGAAATGGTTTGGTCTTGAAACTAGTGATGTTTACATAGAAAAAGTTCCACTATTTACAAGTAATACCTGTCGTACAAATTTGAAAAGAACTAAATAATACTAATAAAAAAGATGCTTTTTTTAAAGAAAGCATCTTTTTTATATTATAAGATTCATTATTAACTTATAAATTTGAATTATAAAAATATGAAGACTTTTAACTATTTTAAAGGATCAACTTCAGGATAATTAAGTTCATTGTATATATCATCAAATTTTTCACATAAACTTGAATCAAAAGTATATTGAGAGTCACCATAAGATACACATAAGCCAATAGTTAATGAAACGTTTGTATTATTAGCATTTGTAATATCAATGGAGTATGACCAACCCTTAATTTGGTCTTTAATTTTTTTTTCAAGATGTATAGATTCAACAAAATTTTTTACTTTTTCCATGTCTTCTTTAGAAGTTATAACTTTTTTTCTCACAGGATTACCAGTTTTAATAATTGAAATAGATTTTGGAGTTAAGTCTAGGGTGATATTTTTATCTATAATTTCTTCTTTATCTTCTTTATCTTCTTTATCTTCTCTATATAGAGTAGTTATTGTATTAATTGTATCTTGCAACTCTTCCTTATAATTAGCAGCTAGAAAGAGAAGTATACTTCCTAGAAAAACAATAAATATTCCTAAAACAGCAAATTTTTTTATTTTAATCACTTCTTTCTATATCCAATGTTATTTTGAATTAATAATTTCTAAAGCAATAATTATGATTTCAAGTGTTCCTTAAATATCTATTCTGTGTTCTAAAAAAGAATAAAATATACATAAAATTAGAATATATGTAAATTATAATATAAAATTAAATATTTTTCACATTAATAAGTGAATATTAACATATTAAAGATTTCTTATTAAAATTCTATTACTAGCATACAAGTTGTGAGAATATTTGGGTATATTATGAAAATTCTTAATATATCAAAAAAACGTCTTCAAATGTAAATGTATACAAAAATGATTACTTAAAGATAAAAAAAGGCAATTTGGAGAAAAATATATTTACAAAAAAATGTGAAGAAGTTAAAGTTTTATTGAAAATATAAACATGCATGTTCTTATTAAATGTATACTAATTTTAAAATTTAAAATATTTAATTATGAAAAGAGGATTTTAATATGTCAAAGAAATTAAAGATGATTGTATCAAAGGTAGCTGTTGCTACTTTAGCTGTAGCTATGACTATGTCAGTTTGTTATTTTTCAGGAGAAAGTACAGTTGCTTCTGCATCTACAACTATTAAAGCAAGTGCAGTAAGTCAAGTTATTGTAGTTAAAACATTTGATGAATTAAAGGCAGCCATATCTTCTGCAACAACAGGACAAACAATTGAAATTGCAGCTAATACTATTAATTGTACAAGCCAACTTGTATTAGATAAGGTTGATTCAAATATAACTATAAAGGCAGCTAATGGATATTCTCCAGTACTAGACTTTACTTCATTTAGAGAAGCAGCTAAGAAAGAAAGTCCTAAAGCAACAGGAGATAAGTATGTTGGTGTAAGAGTAAGTGGAGGAAAGTATACAATCCAAGGAATTACAATACAAAAGGCATATGATAATGGTATGCTTATAAAGCCAAATTACAATAGTGCATTATCAGCAGACAAGCAGGTACCAGGAAAACCAAATGATAATAAGATTATAGACTGTGTATTTAGTTATAATGGAGATGCTGGACTTCAAGTTTCAGGAAGTCAAAGTCTTGAAGAAGCTGGAATTAGCGTACGTCCAAGCAATAATTTAATATCAGGATGTGTAGCTTATAGAAACTTTGACCCTCTAACAAAGGGTGGAAATGCTGATGGATTTGCAGCAAAACTTTATCTTGGAACAGGTAACGCATTCTCATATTGTGTAGCTGCAGAAAACTCTGATGATGCTTGGGATAGTTTTGGAATAGGAAATAGTGATGTAACATATGAAAATTGTGTAGCATATCATAGTGGGGATTCTACAGTATTTACTGGAGCATATGATAAGGCACAAGGACTTCCTGTTGATAAAGATCTTACAATTTCTAAATGTACTGGAAATGGTAATGGATTTAAAATGGGTTCAGGAGATTCAAAATATGGAGATAAAACAAATGGTGTTAGAAACATGAAGAATTGTTTAGCTGTTGATAATATGTCAAAGGGATTTGATGAAAATAATGGTGTGGGTACAATTAATTTAACTAATGGTATGGCTTTAGGAAATAAAAAAGGTGATTATGTACTAGATGCTATGAAAGCAGGAACATTTGTTAACGTACAAGCTTTCTCATCAAAGAATCTTAAGGCTCCAAGTGGAGGAAATATTTCAGTAGTATCTACAGCAAATCAAGCAGCTATAAGGTCAGAAGTTGATGCTGCTATAGCTAATATGAGGAAAGAGCTTGCAGCTAAAAAAATTCCAACACATATGAACTTCAGTTTCTGGAAATAGAATTAAAAAATTGACTTAAATTAGGTTTGATTTCACGATATAGTGAAATTAAGCCTTTTTTATCTTTTGAAACTTAATTTTCATGATTGCAATAAAAGATTACTAAAGATTATAAAAATAGTTGAATTTTATGTAAAAAAAATAGTTACAATAGAATTATAAGGAAAAGATTTGCAAAAGTAATAGAAAATTTTATAGAGAGGATTGTGAAAATTTGATGAGAAGAAGTAGTTTTGAAAGAATATTTGAGGAAAGAGGTCTTCAGGAGTATAAAATACAAACACTTGATGATTTATTTTATATTTATAATGTTAAAATGAATCAAATTGATGGATACTTTGATTTTGATGAAGCAGAGAGAGTTTTAATAGATAATTTTACTATTAATTATTTTAATCACTATGGGTTACAAAATAATGGTATAGCAATTTTGAAAGTTTTTAAGGAGGATAGAAGGATTAATGTGGGATTGATAGTGAATGGTGAATGGAAAGTTGCACAATTACAATTGAAAATGAATAATTAGAAACACTGCATTGGATAAATCAAGGCTTTTAAAAACAAAAGAAATTAGATATAGAACAGTATTTTTAGATATGGTTCTCTCTTATCATTCATATCTTCACCTCTTCAATCAAAGTATTATCAATAGTGAATGATTATATACCATAAATTAACATAGAGTGTATGCTTTTTTATAAATTAAGTCAACAATAGGTTTTAATTAAACAAGAATATAATATATTATAGATATAAGATATTATATATTTTTTGATATTTAACATAATATTTAACATAGCATATAATATAGAGTATAAAGTATATTTAGTATAGGATGGGGTTTTGGCGATGATAAGACATTTAACAAGTGAATCTAATTATAATAGTATTATTCAAGATGAAATAATTAAGAAACGTGAAAAAGATGGAAGAGACAAGGGGACTATTTCTTTTGAAATATTAAATGAGAATAATATATTTGTCAATTTGTATAAAAGTGGAAGAAAAAACCTTAAAGCTGGGGAAAAGATAGTAGGAATTATAATCGACGATGAAGAGTTAATTGAAGCGGGGGTTAGCATTTATTATACAGATTCAAGTTCAATAAATAGTAGGCAACGTTCTAAATATACTACTAAGTTTGAAAATTTATGTTTTTATGTAGGAAATGAATTGGATCAGGACTATATTAAAATAGGAGAATATGCTCATGTAGAAGGAGATATACCTATCAGCTTTATTAAAAGGGTTGAATTCTACTAAAACATTACTTTCAAAATTTACGACAGTTTCAATTGCTAAACTTAGTATAAATTAACTGATAGAATAATTTAAGAGCTAACCAAGTTATAAATTATGGTTAGTTCTTTTTTTGCATATTGACTTTTTACATAAAAAGGTACAAAATAAATTATATCCAATATTAGGAGTGATTTGTATGAAGTATAAATTTAAAAGAAGAGAAATTGAATGTAATATTAAACAAGTATTCCTGTAATAAAGGGCTTTAGACTTTATAAAAGATAAAAAAGCTTTATTTTATGATACAAATGGAGAGAATAGGAAATATGACAGAAAATTAGTGGTGTGGATTTTTGTAAGGAATACTTTCAGATGCATGTATAGCTCACTCGTTAATGAGCAATAATGCTTAAAATTGTTATTCTTTTTTGATTAGTATAGATATAAGATAATGTTACATATTAAATAAGAAATTTTAATTTAAAAGGAAGTGATATAATGCCTCAAATGAATAAAGGAGGAAAGTTTATATTCGGAAAATCTTTAGTGCGTGATGATTTAAGTGTTCATCTTCCTACACAAGCAATTTCAGAGTATGATATAACATCAGAAAAAAAGGTATATTTAATTTCTGGAAGTAAGAAAACGGGCGGATTTATAGTAACTCGGAAAGGTCTTTTGTATCCTTCAAAAATAGGAAATATATTAAAAGATACTCCAAAATTATGTGAATATGAACTAAAGGAAGGACAATTTATTAAATATAAAGGAAGATTATATTGTTGGGTATATATATCTGATAATGGAGTTATTCAATTAACAAATAATATGCTGAAAATACTTGGAATTTACGTAGGGATGGAACTTTTATCAATTAGAAGTAGTGATATTGCATTTACTATGGGTGCCAAAGGACCGCTATTGGAAAAAGCAGATAATTTCGATGGGTATTTAGAAGTATATTAATTAAACAAATTCAATATTAATAATTGCAATATAACTAAGTGAAACCACTTTCCATTAGAGCTGGGAATATTCTTAATATCTTTAAATAGAATTTGCTTCACATTTATGATAGTGTCATATTCTTCTGATTTACAATTTTAAATCCTGTAAGTATTGAAGTTCAATCTTTAACAAACCAAAGAGGAATTTAATATACACTAACTCCATAAGTATATCTATATTATAAATGTTAAAAATCATAGAAGAGAGTTATAACCAATGTATAAATTAAGAGTAGGTGAGAACATGAATATTATGGAGATTAAAAATATTACAAAGAGATTTGATTATAAATTAATCTTAGATGATGTCTCTTTTAGTATAGAAAAAGGAGAAATATTTGGGATTCTAGGACCTAGTGGGGCAGGAAAAACCACATTAATAAATATATTAGTTGGGCTAGTAAAAATGGAAAAGGGAGAAATAATAGTAGGAGAAAATGATATAAATAAAGAACCACTAAAAGCAAGAGATATGATGGGTTTTGTGCCACAAGATATAGCTTTATTTGAAGGACTTAATGCTAAAGATAATTTAGAATACTTTGGTAGTCTTTATGGACTTAAAGGAAAATTATTAAAAGAAAGAATAGAAGAAGCATTAAAAATGGTAGGATTAGAAGACCAAGCAAAGAAACCTGTTAAAAAGTATTCAGGAGAAATGAAAAGAAGATTAAATATAGCTGCAGCAGTGCTTCATCATCCAGAAATAATTATAATGGATGAACCAACAAGGGGAATTGATTCACAATCAACAAGGTGTATTTTTGAAATAATTCAAAATATTAATAAAGAAAAAAATACTACAATAATATATACATCTCGCAACGCGAAAGAATTAGAGATCCTTTGTAATAATATATTTATTATGGATTTGGGAAAAGAAGTTGTTTATGGAAACAAAGACTATTTAAAGAGAATGGTACAAAGTGATAAAATAATTAATATAAAAGCAAGAGGTGATTTAGATATTTTAGAGCTTTCACTTAGAAAGTTAAATAATATTAGAAAAGTTAATACTTATGAAGAGTTAATAAGCTTAGTTTGTAGTGAAAAAATTGATTTAAATATGCTATTAACTGAAATATCTAAGCATAATGTTCAAATTAAAAATATTTCAATAGAAGAAATTTCACTAGAAGAAGTTTTCCTAACAATAACAGGAAAAAGACTTAGAGAAAAGGAAGCATAAAAATAAGTGGAATTCTTTCTCAAGTCAGAATAAAATGCTTCAGATCACTTTTTAGAGAAGATAAAATTACCTTTGGCGCTATAGTATTGTCATTAATAATGAAATTATTATATGGGATTATGAATATTATAACATTTAAAGGTGGATTTAATGGATAACAAAATAGACAGCATAACTTGCACAAAATGGATTTGTAAGTATCCAAGTCTCGATACAAGGGGGGATAGAGCTTACTCAGATAGGATTTCTATCTGTTAGAATATACACCCTGTTGGGATGTACCACGTATATCGTCTGTACCCTTAAATATTCCCAATTTTCTAATTGAGCATATGAGTTTCATAGAATTGGAAATTTATATTTGTAGATTTATAACAAAGTTATATAATAATATTAGATAAATATATAGTCAGTTTGAGCTATCCTGTTTAAGGCTAAGCCATATTCGGTATTTACAAAACAGGGTAGCTGAATTAAATCTTACTCTTGAATTCCTTTTCTTTTCTCATTGAATCTTTACTATCAATAAAAATGTTGTATGAATGATGAACTATTCTATCTAATATAGTATCTGCTAACGTACCTTCACCTATTTTCTCATGTAAACCCTCAGTTGAAATCTGAGAATAGAATATTGTTGAGGATTTCTTATGTCTTGTTTCAATAATCTCTAATAAATCTCTAGATTCTGTAGGCGTTGTGCAACTAATAGCCATTCATCTAATATTAACAAGGAAAGTTTCTTGTATTCCTTCATAACCCTTTGAAAAATTCCTTCGCCTCTTGCCATTTAATAAATCTGGCAATCTGATATATTTAACAGTATAAAAATTTCTACACGCAGATATACCTAAGTACGAACTTAAATAAGTTTTGCCTGAAACAGTTGAACCAAGTATTATTACATTATGCCTTTCTTCAATCTAAGTACATGATACTAGCTTCGTTAATTGAGCCATATCTAATTTTCTATCTGCATGATATTCTATATTTTCTATACATGCATCTGATGAATAAATTTATAACTCTTTAATTAATCTTTCGAGTTTATTACTTTTCCTTTTGGACCATTCCTTACCTGTTTTAAGATTGTCATGAACAAGAATTCTAGTAACACTACCAAAGAATTTATAAGTATTTACATGGGGGAATTCAGCATCCTTGATTTTGATAAAGAAAAGCTTCTACGTATTCATATTGGCTAGATGGTAAAATAGCGACAAAATATATGCTTTTATAGGTTGGCCATTATCTGTATTTATTATAGTTGCAGAACTTTACTAGCTCAATCGGCTTCAAGTTTCTCACCAGGTTTATGATATATGCATTGTGGTCTTATTTTTAATGCCATAATTTCTGCAATAATTACATAATTAGGAGTATATAAACGGAATTTCATTATTGAATTTACAAAGTTCATAGTACTCAGTCCATAATAAACTTAAAGTAACTCCACCCTTTTCCATTTCCTTATGGATGTATCCACAATCCAGTAGACTTCTAGAAGAAGGTACAATCCTTTCAGAAAAAAGCTTTTTTGTAACACCATATAATGATACAGCATTAACCGTTTTAGATACGGTATTTCTAGAATATTCACAACTCTTACCAATGATCCTTTAACTAATATCATTGAGGTGTAACAGAAGGATTTCTTTATAATTTGTCATTTCGAGACATCCTTAAATTTATTATACATATTTTAAGATATATAAATATATTATTGATAAAAAAAGAAAAGTGGCTCACTTTAATTGCAAGGGTCACTTATTTTTAAAGTTATATTCAATTAAATTATAAATATGATTATGTAAAATTGATGTATATGGATAAAACGAGAGTTAATACCAAAATACTGTAAACAACAAACATATACGGTTAGAAATGGCAATTTACACGATATTGTATATTATGTTAATATAATGAAAAAGGAGGGGTGAAAATGTTAAAACCGAAAGTAAATGGAAGAAATTTGTAAATATCATATTTAGAAAGGAAATCTCATTGACTCCATGTGTCTGGCAGCCATTATGTCCAACTATGATGGATTAATGATTGAGTTCATGAAGAATTGGACAAGTTATAAGGCAGATACAATCGATTTCCAAAGCAATTCGGAGCCATTATTGAGAAGTAGAAAAGGAAAGAAGTTTAGAAAAGAAATTGCTTAGATCGAATAGAGGGTGGTATGAAAAATGAGTCGTATTGTAGAGCAATTTAATAAAACGGTTGAAATTGCATTAAAAAATGATTTTTACAAGAATAGAGTAAAGAAAATCAATGAACTAAAAGAAATTAAAAATTTTAAGACATTACAAAAAAACGATTTGCTTGCTCTAACAATAGATGAACAGTTGCAAGGAAATACTAGCTTACTGTATGAGTATCATGAAAGTTCAGGTTCCACTAATATACCATTCATGACATGGTTTACTCAAAGTGATTTTATGGCATATGTGAAGCAAATTAATGAAAGTCCTATTAAATTTAATTCAAAAGACATTGTTTTGGTAAGATTCCCCTATGCTTTGTCAGTTCCAGCACATACATTTTCAAAAACAGTTCATATGAATGGGGGCTGCGTAATTCATGCTGGAAGGGGTGATTCAAATTGTACTCATGAAAAAGTAATCGAAATATTGATGAGAACAAAGGCTACCATTTTTGCATGTAATGTACAGGAAGCATTTATATTAGGTGAAATTGCAAAGAAAAAGGGTTTGAATTTACCAAAAGACTTTGCATTAAGAGCAATATGTACAGCAGGTGAATTGTTTACAGATAGCCGAAAGAAGAGATTGGAAAAGCTTTGGGGGGTTCCAGTTTTTAATTTTTATGGGACAACAGAATTAGGTAATTTAGCTACCACAGATAAGGATGCAATCTTAAATGCATCAAAGGATCACTTCTATTTTGAGGTGCTGGATGAAAATACTGGGGAAGAGGTTCCGGATGGAACAAAGGGAATTCTACATGTTACAACATTTTCGAAAGAGTGTTTTCCGTTTATTCGGTTTAACACTGGGGATATTGTGGTAAAAAATAAGGATGTGTTACAGGATAAGATTCAGTTGAAACATTTTGGGCGCATAACAGAGAGAATTGAATGTATGGGTAAAAAAATCACTTTTGGTGAATTACAAAATGAATTCTTATCATTGCCAGAAGAATTAGCTGGAAATTTTTTTAAGATAAGGAAAACGTTTAACGAAATAGAAATCATAGTAGAAAGTGATTGTTATAATGAGATTTCCGGCAAAGAGATTAAATTAAATATAGATATTCCCTATAGAGTCTCCTTAGTAAAAAAAAGTATGATTATGAATCTAGATAGCTACATCAATCAAGAAGTAATTGGGAAACCCAAATATATTTTAAAAGGAAATTAGGAGATTAAGATTTATGAAAAAATTATGGTATGACGCAAGAAAACTAACAGAAGACAAGATTAAGGTGCTGATTCCATTAGCGCTAAACAATGGATTTACTGGGATAATGATGAACTTTAGTCAAAGAAAAATAAGGGAAACTCTACCACAAAATGTTTTAGCACTTATTTTTATCAGCAGTAAAGAAAAGAAAGAAGCAGTTGAATATTTAAATCAAAATAAATCAACCCAGAATATTATATTCTTTTCTGAAAGCAATGAATTGTTAGAAGAAAAAATGTTTGAAAAGATAAAGAAAGGTATTTGGGTGGAAGTAAAAGACAAGAGCTCCATGAATGAAGCTATTAGTTTATCAAATAATTATGAAAGCTGTATTATTGATTTTAAATCTGATACCAATATTCCTCTTGAGTTGGTTTTAGCATTCTCACAAAAGAATAAATGTGAGATTTGTAAAAAAGTAACAAACCCGGAAGATGGCTGGATAGCAACCATGACAATGGAAATGGGAAGTTATGCGGTATTATTGGATAGTGAGGAGCCAGAGAATATAATTGGTTTGAAACTATGCATGGAAAAATACGAAAATAATGAATTGAAAATGAAGAAGTTAAAGATAACCTTTATTAAGCATATTGGTATGGGAGATCGTGTTTGTATTGATACTACTTCAAATTTACATAGTGATGAAGGTATGATTATTGGATCAACCTCCTATGGTGGTATATTAGTCAGTTCAGAGACACATTTTTTGCCTTACATGGAACTTCGTCCATTTCGAGTAAATGCAGGTGCTTTACATTCTTATATTTTCTGTAAGGATAACACAACTAAATATCTCTCAGAGCTAAAAGCTGGGGATGAGGTGCTTGCCGTTAATGCGAAAGGTGAAACACGAATCGTATCAGTAGGTAGAGTAAAAATTGAAAGAAGGCCATTATTATTGATTAATGCAGTATCTGACAATGGAGTCTGTGTTAATACAATCGTTCAGGATGATTGGCATATTCGTATTCTTGGGGAGAACGGTGAAGTGAAAAATTCAACCTTATTAAAGGAAGGTGAATTTGTTCTTGGTTACATTTCAGAGCCTGGACGTCATTTAGGAGTAAAGATTTCAGAAACGATTATTGAAAAATAAAGAGAGGTTTTACTATGCAATGGAAAAGAAATAAATTTTATGACTGGAAATGTAAGAAAGCTATCATTAAAGAATATTTTATGGATAATGAGGAACCAATGGAGCTTTGGGGTGAAGAAAAGCGCAAAGAGTATACAGAAAGAGCGGTAAAAGAAACGGTATGTCATGCTTTGCAAAATAATAATTATTACAGGGAAAAATTCCATAGTGTTGGAATCGAATCAGAAGCATCCTTCTCAATGGAGAAGTTTCAGCAAATTAGCTATTTAACCAAGGAAGAATTAATTCAAAAAAGTGACTTAATCTTATCCGTTCCAAGAGAGGAAGTAGCTCAGGTCTTTCTTTCAACAGGGACAACAGGACAAGAGATGATTTATGTAATGCATACTTGGGATGATTTATTTATTCATGATTTATCAGCAGAAATGCCGATGCTTTTTCCTGTTAATAGTGAGGATTTTGTTGCAGTCGCATTGCCCTATGAAATGAGTTCAGCTGGTCTTTCCTTTCACAGAGTAATTCAGCATGGTATGGAAGGCGCAGTCATTTCTTTAGGAAAAGGAGGCGCATATTCCGATCCTGGCAAGGCAGTACGTGTCTTAAAAGAATTGAGATGTCCAGTTTTAGTAACAAGCCCTTCGTATGCTATGCATCTATTTGATCAAGCAACAAAAATGGGGATTTCTGTAGAAAAAGAACTGTATGTAAAAACCATTTGGCTAACGGGGGAAGGCTGTTCTAATGCATTTCGTAAGCGTATTGAAAAACTATGGAATTGCGGTGCTTATTTTTATTATGGTTCACTAGAATGCGGTCCAATCGGCATTGAATGCAAGGAACAAAATGGTTATCACATTACAAGCGGACATGTATACGTAGAAATTCTAAATCCTGATACACAGGAAATATTAGCTCCAGGTGAAATCGGTGAAATTGTGGTTACAACCTTGTTAAAGGATGGAAGCCCGTTTATACGATATAGAACGCAGGATACTGGATATATAGAGGAAAGTAACTGCGAATGCGGAATAAAATTAAAACGTCTGTTTTTACGAGGCAGAAAATCAGAGCAAATGGTGGTGGATGGAAAGGAATACTCTCCGTATTATGTAGAGGAAAATCTGATGAGAATTAAAGAAGTGGGCAATAACTACAGGCTAATAGTTTATGAAAATTGCGTACTTATTATAACGGAAGCAAATTGTAAAGAGGAGGAAAGAAGTGAGCTAGAAGAGGTTATAGCAAGCAAGGTGGAATTTGGTTGTGGACTTCCAAACAAGGTAAAAATAGTTGATGAGATAGGTTTTACTGGGAAGAAAGCAGTTCGAGTGGAAAAACGAAATTGTAAGATGGAGGAGGATATAAGCAATGATTATTGATGGACATGCACATGTTACAGAAGCAGGATATGGTAATATTGACACTTTATTAGCACAATATAAGGAGGCCAAAATTGATAAGGGTGTATTAGTTCCTGGAGGAATGCTGGATGTTCGCCAAATTACGAAGTATATAAGCGGTGAAAAACAGCCAGAGACAATGGAGGTTCCTAATCACTTAGTTTTGGATGCAATCAAAAAGTATCCAGATAAATTTTATGGTTTTTATTGTGTAAATCCTCATATGGGAAAAACTACCTTACATCAATTAGAAGAAGCAGTAAAGCAAGGTTTTGTAGGATTAAAGCTAGCACCAATGGTACATCAGTTTTCTTTTTCATCTAACATTATTTATGAACTAGCTGAATTGTGTGGTGAATTAGGAATTCCATTTTATGCACATGTTGTATATTCACCAGCTGCTTCCACAAATAAATTTAATAACCTAGTAAAAATGTTTCCAAAGACAAAATTTATCTTAGGGCATATGGGATTTGGTCCGGCAGACACGGCTGCAATTCAATATGCTATGGAAAGTGATAATTTATATTTAGAAACATCTCAGGGAAGCTACCTTATTTTAAAGCAAGCTCTTGAGAAATTAGGATCTAAAAAAATAATTTTCGGAACTGAATTTCCGATGTATCATCCAATAGCAAGTTTGAGCAATGTATATGCGTTAGGGTGTAGTGATAGCCAATTAGAGGATATTTGCTGCAATAATATTTTAGAATTAATTGAAGGCAGATAAACCAGCTAAGAAATATAAAGTGCAAACTTTAATAATGTTTAATAGTAGTATAAAAAGGAGAAAAAGATATGAAAGATAATATTAAAATTGCAATGATTCAGATGAATATTCAATCAAATATTTTTGGAACAGAAATTAGGAAAGAAAATGTAAAGCATGCTTGCGAAAGAATGGAAGATATCCTAAAGAAAGAAAAGGATATGGATATCCTAATACTACCAGAAGAGTTTTATGCAGGAGCAGGATATGGTCCAATCAGCTTGCAAGATAGCATCGATAAGGTTAAAAACGATGTCTTTCAGGTATTCGGCGAGCTAGCTAAAAAATATAACGTATATATTGCAGGTGCACTTTCTGCAAAATTAGATCCTAATAGTTTTCGAGGAAACAATATTGGATTTCTAATAGGAAGAGATGGCTGCTTAGTTGGAATGCAGGAGCGTTTTCATTTAACAGAAAATGAAAAACCATTTTCCATACCAGCTACCAATTATGAAGTATTTGATTTAGACATTGGAAAGGTTAGCCTTGTAATCGGAGTAGATATTCTGTATCCAGAGATATCTAGGAACTTCATATTAAAAGGCGCAGAAATATTAATTAATCCAATTTTGGCACCAGGATATTTAAAAAATAATGAATATCCAAATAATTTATATAAATATTGTGCAATTACTAGAGCATTAGAGAATCAGGCCTTTGTTATTATGGTAAATGGTGTAGGACAGTTTGCACATGCAGATATGGCTATATTTGGAGAAAGTCTTGTAGCTGGACCAGTAGGAATCATTAAAAAAACAGAATTTGACGAATGCTGTGAAACTGCTGTACTTACGATTAAGGACAAAGTACTGTCAAATAAGAATATGGCTATTGTTGAACTAAGAAGTACAGAAGCTTGTATTATAAAAGAATAGATGATTGAAAAATTGAAAAGTGAAGACTGTGAACAAAATAAAAAATCATTAAATGATTACAATGTTTGTAGTATAAAAGGACCTTTTTAAAAGGTCCGATTCGAATGTAATTACAGAGTTGCAGGGGGATTGTGCCTAAGTTAGAATTGCAAAAAGTTTTCTATTAGTTCGCATGTATATAATATTATTTACAGTATCAGCTATAAATTTTAATATTACTGTTAGCTATAGTCACAGCATATTTTTATAATATTAGGTTGTTAATAATCAGGCAAATGTCTAAATTCTTTTTTGTTAATAGCTTCTACATAGAAATTTTGCTATTTATCTCAGATGCAGATGTCTATGATTATTTTCTTTAATTTTGGTTCTAATCCAGAAGTATCATAAACAAGTAGAGAATTTAAAGCTTTGTATTTATAGTAACTAGGAAGATTTTTGTTAAGGTTTTTACAAATATAAAATATTTTAGAAAACCAGTAGGTATTTTTTAAAAGGATAATTTAATTCTAAAACTTTACAATATAAATTTAATTGTTTAGATTTGCTAATTTCAACATAATGTTTGATTTCATTTTGTTATATTTTTAATCTGAAATAATATTTTGACACGATGGAGGAAAATATGAATATTTAACCTTAAAAGGTTAGATAAACGAATTGAGCAAGTGACTAATTATATAAGAATAAAAGGAGGCCATAATGTTTGAGAATATAGAATTAAGAACCTGCAGATTTGAAAAGGCAAAGGAATATACAGCCTATGCGATACAAGAAATTGGCATAGGTAGTGAAAGTTGCATTTATAAAATTCCAACCATTGAACAAATAAGAGAACTAACAGATATGACGGATAAAAAAATAAAAATTATTTTCCCATTTATAGCTCAAAAGTATTTACAGAAGGTAAAAGACTTATTGGATAAGATTATCGAAGAGAAGCTTCATTTGACAGTAGTATTAAATGACATCGGGTTAATAGCATATCTTAAAAAGATGAACAGCCCTGTTATAGATGTAATAGCAGGTAGGTTTTTTGACTGGTCCTATGAAATGGTGCCTTGGAATAATAATGTGCTTAGAGATGAATCAGTTTCTTGTGTAGATTTTTTGAAAAGAAGTAGATTGCATAACGACAGAAAATTAGATCTTTTAAAAAGCTTAAATGTCAAAGGAATTGAGTTAAATACAACAAGAAGTAACCTGGGTTCCTTAGAATATTTTGAACAAAAGGGTATGGAAACATATGGACATTACTATTTCAATACACTTGCTTTTACCAGAGCCTGTCCTTATAAAAGGTTGAATGAAAGCAGTGAATGTATAGAGAAATGTGACCAATATCAGAAGATTGTTTTTAATAATAAGTGGGTGGCAAGTACAAGCTTTGCTCCTGAAAAAAATAATTTTTCAGATGTTGATAGAGTAAAGGATATGTTTCCAAAAATCTATATAAAAGAGAATATGATGTTGCAAGAGAATAATATTAAAATAGAGAGTATGTCCAAATTTCATGGTGTAATTTTAGACGATGCTTTATTAGACATGGAAACAAGTGTTAGGAAAATGTTAAAGGAAGGAGTGGGATTATGAAGCTAGATTATAGAATATATGGCAACACAATAGATGATGAAATATTACAAAATAACCTTATTGATACTATTTCAATCGGTTCAGAAGGCTGTGTACATAAAGTACAATCAGAAGACATCATTTTGGATTGCAAAAGAAAAGCAAAGCAATATGGAAAAGCTTTCAAATTAGTGTTACCCAAAATTCCACAAAAGGATATGATGAGGATACTAAAATTAATTCATAAGCTCAGTAACAACGGCTTGGACTATTCCATCGTATTTAATGATTTTGGTCTACTATATGCCTGTAGAGAAGAAAATTTGTTACCTGAATACGCAACGATTGGTAGAGGTATTTCCCGTTCTTTTGAAGATTGCTTATGGTATGAACACATTTTGAGAGGTGAAGATGAAAAAAAGCGAGAAACATTAATTCAAAATAATATGTACGATAGCTACAAGTATGAAGAATTAAAGGAATTTAACATAAAAGGGATTGAGTGCAATATGCTTAAGCATCAGCTAGTGTCATATAATAATCTTCAGAAAATGGGCTATCAGGTTCACATTCACTACGGTTATGTTTCTGTTGCCTATTCAAGAGCATGTCAGACTGCAAAGTTCTATAAAAAAACAGTACCAAATTGCAAAGACCTATGTAATAAAGCCATTGATATTGAAATGCATCAGATATGGACACGAAATAAAAATCTAGATGCAAGTGAAGAAAAAATGGATGAAGCATTGAAAGCTGTCAATCCTAAGTTTCTACTGCTTGGAAATACATTACTTCGTAAAATGTACACCAATTTAGAGAAAGAGAACTTTAAGCAGGCTGAGAGCTGGATTTTTGATTCACGTTTTTGGAATGCAAAGGATTTAGAGGAGGTACTATGAATAAGCTATTGATTAAATCACCAGTAAATTCACTTGAAGCAGCAAGAATGCAGATTCAGGCAGGAGCAGATGAGATTTATTTAAGCTATATATCAGATGCAATCAAAAATCTATCATTTTCAGGGAGAGGAAAGGAATCCTATCACAAAATTCAAACACAAATGTCTTATTTGGAATTTATTCAAATTATTGAATTGGCACATAAGCATGGTGTAAAAGTGGATTTGGCAGCAAATGTACCTATGAGTGGTAATGATCCAGATGGAGGGCATACCTTTCATGATAACTATAGAAAATACGTAGAAGAAGCAATTGATGCAGGAATTGATGGAGTCATTGTTGGAGACATGGGAAACTTGCTACTTTTACAAGACTTAAGTGAAAGGGTAGAAATGACTGCGAGTGTATTCTGGGGAACATTAAACATTCCTCAAATTCAAATGCTGGAAAAATTAAAAATAAAAAAGGTCTGTTTACCCCATCATTTTTCCATTGAGGAAATGAAGAAGTTCGTAGAGCATACAAATATGAAAATTGAAGTATTCGGTCATTTCGGTTGTTCATTTATCGAATCAACCTGCAGTTTATATCACCATGCCAGTGAAAATATAGATTTTGGAATCCCATGCAGAGCAAAGTACAAAATAGCTGGTGTAAAAGACAAAGTAAATATATTAGATATGGGAGAAGATTGTTCCTTATGTAAATTGCCAGAAATTATAGATGCTGGAGTTTCCAGTATTAAAATAATCGGACGTGAATTAGATTATAAGCTTTCCTCAACCATAACCTATGTTTATCGATATGCAATTGATGAAATCAACAGTGGAAAAAATATAGAGCAGGTTTTAAAGGATTTAGAATCTAAAATTGATTTTTCTTTTTGGAAATCACATTTTTGTGAACCAGGAAGATGTAAGTTTAAAGATAACAGTTATTATATATAAATAAGATATTGCAAAGAAAATTAAGAATTCTAAAGCCTAGAAAATATAAGATATAAATGAAGGAGGTACGTAGTATGAAAGTTATGTCACCAGTTAGTTCGCTTAGTACTGCAAGAATGCAGATTTTAGCAGGGGCAGATGAAATTTATGTGGGCTTGGATTATGATACGTTTCAAAATGTTTCCTTTTCAGGAAGAGGAAGGTTTAATAATAAAGGGAAAAAGGTAAGTCCTTCTTTGGACGAGTTGAAAGAAATTGTTATCTTAGCTCATGATAATGGTGTAATTGTAAATTTTGCAGCAAATACCTCTCATATGTCTCAAAGTAAGGATGATACCATTGAAAGGGAATATCAAAGATATGTAAAGGCAGGACTTGAAGCAGGTGTTGATCAAATTATCGTCGGAGATATTGGGAATTTGTTGATATTGAATGAAATGAAGGTAAATAAGAAGATTGTAGCAAGTGTATTTTTAGCAACCTTTAATATAGAAACAATTCAATTTTGGAAGACACTTGGTGTAACCAGAGTTGTACTGCCTCATCATGTATTATTAGAAGAAATTAAAATGATAAAGGAAAATGTGGATATTGAAATTGAAATCTTTGCTGGCGTTGGCTGCTCTAATATCGATGGAAGTTGCTGTTTTTTACATAATTGCGGTGAAAATTGTGATTTAGGTATTCCATGTAAAGCTAGGTATCAGTTGGAGAATGGAATGAATTTAGCGGTCTTGGACTCTACACTTGATTGCTTACTGTGCAATCTGAAGGATTTATATGATCTTGGAATCGATGTTGTTAAAATCATAGGTAGAGATCAGGATATCGCATTTACTTCCGCTATGACCAAAATACACAAAGAGTTCATAGAGAAAATAAAAGATGGAAAAGCGGCAGATCAAAGTGAGATTCATAATTATCTAAAGCAAATCCCTTGGTGGACAGAGGAATTTTGTAAAAAGAATAAATGTAAATTTAAAAGTAATTATATTACTAAAAGTTTTATTTGAAAGGAGAAAAACATTGTTAAAGGATAAGAGATTAAAACGACTATTTAATAAGTCTGGGAGAATAACAGTTATTCCATTGGATCATGGATTTACATTAGGCCCAATAAAAGGTCTAAATAATTTTGAAAAAAATATAGAATGCTTGTTAAAGAATGTTGATTCTGTCATTTTACAAAAGGGAATGATCATGAACCATTATGAAATGCTTTGTGATAAAAACTTAGGTCTGATTATGCATTTGTCAGGAAATACAAGTTTAAGTCCTCAGACAAATCAAAAAATTTTAACAGGTACCGTAGAAGAAGCAATACAGTTAGGCTGTGATGCAGTCTCCATTCATGTCAATGTTGGTTCAAAATTTGATACAGAAATGTTTAAGGACTTTGCAGAAGTATCCAAGGAATGCTATCAGAATGGTATGCCTTTATTAGCTATGATGTATGCCAGAGGAAATAATATAGAATCGGAATGTGATTTAAAATATATCAAGCATATTGCGAGAGTAGCAGAAGAAATGGGAGCAGACATTGTTAAGGTAAACTATACTGGAAGTAAGGAAAGCTTTCATGAAGTAATAGATGGATGCAAGATACCAGTAATTATGGCAGGCGGAGATGTAGTGGATTTAAAGACACTTGCAACAAATGTGAATGATGCAATAGTAAGCGGAGCCAGGGGAGTTGCTATTGGACGAAATGTATTTCAGGCAAAGAATCCGGAAAAAGTATTATCTATTATTAATCAATTGGTTC
This sequence comes from Clostridium sp. SHJSY1, assembly GCF_031626875.1. Taxonomy (NCBI): domain Bacteria; kingdom Bacillati; phylum Bacillota; class Clostridia; order Eubacteriales; family Clostridiaceae; genus Clostridium; species Clostridium sp. SHJSY1. The sequence goes on along the minus strand of NZ_JANDMF010000035.1, from coordinate 16,276 downwards.
ATAATGGAACAAACATCGATAAGATGATATACAAAAGTTATTTGGAGGCATCAATATGAAAAAGGAAATAAGATTAACGAATTTGGACATGTTAGAAGAGGTATTGAATTTGGATGTTGATATTATTAGCATTGGGGATGAGTTTTGTCCATGGAGATTGTGTCACATCAAAAATTATATGGGAATCGTTAAAAAAATATTATCAAAAAACAAAAGAGTACGAATTAATACTTCATTTATTCCTTCAAAAGCGATGGAGCAGACACTTGTTATCATAAAGCAGTTAATGAGTCTATCTGATGACATAGAATTTGTAATGAATGATTATGGGATACTCAATTATTTAAAACAAAATGAAATGCTTCCCAAGAATGTAATTATTGGACAGATGTTAAATCATAGTCTAGAGGAATATTTGTGGTCAAATGAGGTTATTTCAGAGGAAGCCATGAAAGTAAGAGATAACTGGTTGCTTAGTAATTTCGCTAGTAAACACGTTTTGAATTATTTTAAGGATTATTACAATGTAAAAGGTATTATTATGAATTATCTTCCATATGGCCAAAAAAGTGCGGATATCATCAAGGAAAATGGAATTGAAATTAATTTTGTAGATAAGTACTATACAATGGCTGTAGCAAGAAAATGTCATAGTGCCTTGTATTATAATATGCAGCCCGGAGAAACATGCAGTGAACCGTGTCATAAAAAACTGATTATATCCTTAGAAAAAACATATACAATTGAGAACATGGATCAAAAATTTATCAGCCCCGAAACTGAAGTAAAAGAAAAGGTGGAGGGATGGATAGTTTATGGAAATGTAATTTATTATCCTTATCCTGAGAATGCACAATTGGATAAGATGAAGTATGCAGATGACACAATTGTTATTAATGAAAGATATTATGAAAATTTAGATGCGATTAAGAAAGCATTGAATGTATATTAAGGAGGAAAAATCATGAATATAATGTGCCCCGTAAATAGTGTACATGCGTTAAAAAGCTATATTGGTCTTGGGATAGAGGAGATATATGTAGGTGTTGATTGTGAGGAGTTTGGATTAAATAATGTTACATTCACTGGGAGAACTAAATTATTGTGCAATGGAGAGAATGCACAATTAAAGGATTTTAAAGAATTGAAAGAGGTAATAGAAATATGCCATGCAAATGGAATCCTTGTTAATTTTACTGCTAATGTTAGAAATCTGCCAGAAGAATTGACGCAGGAATATTTGAATTATGTTGATAAAGCAGTAAAAGCAGGTGTGGATACTATAATTGTAGGCTCTATTTTAGCATTGATTATATTAAAAGGCAGATATGATATTCCTGTTCATTCCAGCACATTTTTTTATCCTTTTAATAAGTACAATGTTGATTTTTTTCATGAACTTGGTGTAAAACGCATGATATTGCCAACTGCTTTATCCCTCGCAGAAATAAAAGAAATAACAGAATATATAAATAAGAAAAATTATGATATGGAAATTGAAGTTTTTGGACATTTTGGATGTACTAATATCAATGGAAGGTGCAACATATTTCATAATCCTCCATCCATATGTAGAGGAAAGTTCTTAGTAACAGATTCCAAAAATAATACACAGACGGATTGTAGTTTTCTGGATGCAGGTAAGGATTGTACCATATGCAGCATAATCGAACTAGAGAAACTTGGAATAAAATCGATTAAGATTATGGGAAGAGGGTTGCCGATTCCTTTAATCGGAACGTTAGTAAGTGTTTACAAAACGGCTACTACTATGGTAAAAGAAGGCTACAATACAAAAGAAATAAGGAAGGCGATAATAGAAAAGGCACCTTGGTGGCAAAATTCATATTGCAGAGATGAGCGCTGTATGTATAGAGAAACCCAAATATCAAATTATTATGTATAAAGGAGAATTGTATGTTTGTTCCAATACTTCCTATAAAATGTCTCATGTTTTCAGATGCGAGTCACTTAATAGCTTTTATCGAACATGACATCTATGATGCAGTTGAGGTTTTGAATTACAAAAAAAGTACATTAGGAAAAGGAATCGAAGTGATTCTTACTAGAAAAGATGGGACTCAAATTATTTTAGCCAACACTAATGAGATATATGAAAATAAACGTAAGGCAAAGAGAGAGGCATACCTAGCCGAGATAGACATGGAAACTAAGGAAAGTAATCACATTATTTTGGTTCACTTGACTTGTAGAACTGATTTTGTTCATGTGGAAATGGATTTTGAAAGCTTATTCCCTTTATCCAATATAAGGCAAGGGAAGATAGATCCTAAACGTCATAGCAAAGAAAGTATGCCTTTTATGTATTCAACAATGAATACAGTAGGAAAAAAGTGCGAAGTAATGATAGATGACAATAAAGTAAATGTTAAAATGTCAGAGGATGATATTTTAAAACAATTCAAGGGACTACAAGCCTATTATGCAGGAGAATTTTATTTGGGAATTCTTGTTCCTCAAATTGATGAATTGAATTTAGTACAGATTAGAGAGAAAGAATTTATTTATTCCATAGGTGATGACCTGATATCCTATCAAGTAAATGAGAACAAATGCACCATGAAATATTCAAGCTATGATAAGGAATGTCATTTTGAAATATCAAATTTTACTGGTGAGCAGACTATAAGTAGTTATAAGATGTATTGTAGAGATAGGATTATCATACAGATATTCTTTGAACCTCAGTTATATTCTATGATAGATGAATTTAATAAACAAATGATTATGCGAGTAGAAATTCCAGAACCTAAAGTTACTTATAATTGCCGTTTTCTTGTAAATACGAAAAAGATATTTGAGGATAATGAGAATATTTTTATTCAATCCGAATGTAGCATTGTTTATGAGGACGAGACTTGGGAAGAAAGCAGGAGAGAGCTTGTTGTTGAATCGGAATATAAAGTTGCAAAGAAAGATAATATAATCGAAAATTATAAATTGTGTAAATTTTACCTAAAAACCACTTGATTTTTTTATTACAATAGCGCTATACTAATAGAGTACTATACACTTATAGTACTTCATTAGTATAGCTTTATTGTTGCAAGAATTCCTTTATCCGTTTTAGTAACAATGAAAATAATGAGTATTATAAGAAATCAAAGGAGGAATTTATGATATCAAAAGCATCAGTACTTATTCTTGGGATATTAGAACAAAGAGCACTTAATCCCTATGAATTGATTAAAGTACTAAGAATATTCCATGTAAATGATTGGTTTAATATTGCAGATTCTACAGTTTATGCAACCATTAAGAAGCTATGCAAAGGGGGGTATCTTGAAGGAGAATTGTCAAAAAATGGAAATATGCCTGAAAAGACAGTTTATTCTGTCACAGAGAAAGGGCGAAAACAATTAGGGGAGCAATTGGTTAATGCACTATCTACTTTTTCTTATGATGTTTTAGAGTTTTCAGTAGCAGCACTTTTTTTTGATTTTTTTGAAAAAAAAGAAATTTTAAAATTATTAGAAGAACGATTAATATTTTTAGAAAAGTATGAATGTGGAATAGATAGCCAAATTAATTATTTAAAAAACGAGAATATTCCAATTTTATTTTTAGCAGATATAAAAAGAAACAAAAAAATTATTACATGTGAAAAAGAAGTAACCAAAGACTATATCGATGAAATAGCACATATGCAAGAATGGTCTAAAACTGCATTTAAAAATATTGAGATTGTTGAATAAGGGAAGAAAATATGTATTTGGATGCTTAGAGATAAGAGAAAATTGATATGTTTATTCCCCAAAGGAAGTGATTCACGAATATCATTTATCCGAATGTAAAGAACTGATTATGAAATCTAGAATTAAAATATCAGGAGGTTTTTGTGTTTCAACATATCAAGCACTCTTTGTGTGCTAGAAAAGAAAAATCACAATATGTTCTTTAAATAGTTTAAATAGGAGAGGTATGGTGTTATATGGATATAATTAAAATTGAAAAGTTAGTTAAACAATACGATGAATCAAAAAAAGCTCTTACAAACATTACCTTTGAGGTCAAAGAAGGGGAGTGCTTTGGTCTTCTAGGACCAAATGGTGCAGGTAAATCAACATTAATAAATATTTTAACAACTCTTATAAGAGAAACGTCTGGAGAATGTTATATTAATGGAATTAAAATTACTGAAAAACCTTTACTGGCGAGAATGCAATTTGGATTGGTATCACAAAATCTAATGGTCGATGATAAATTAACAGCGTGGCAGAACTTGTATTTAACTGCTCGATACTATCATATTGATAAAAATGAAATACCATCAAGGATCGACCAGGCTTTACAAATCGTAAATTTAAGTGAAGCTAAAGATAAATTAGTAGAAACCTTCTCAGGAGGCATGAAAAGAAGATTGGATATATCAGCAGCTTTGATTCACAATCCTAAGGTTCTGTTTCTGGATGAACCTACAGTAGGCTTGGATATTCAAACAAGAAGGGAAATCTGGAGATATATAAAACAACTTCAGAAGGAAAAAAAGACTAGTATATTTTTAACAACTCATTATATGGAAGAAGCGGATAAACTTTGCGACAGAATTGCAATACTTGATCATGGGTGCATAAAAGCGCTTGATACACCAAAGAATTTAAAGAAGAACTTAGAAGGCGAATTAATTATTTTAAAATCAAAGAAAAATTCAAAAAAACTAAAAGAAGTATTTGAAAAGAAGGAATATGTAAACAAGTGTAAGATTCAAGAGGACCAAGTAATATTGCAGGTACAAAATTGCGAAAAAGTTTTATTAGAGATATTACAAAGTATAAAGGAAGAAGAAACTGAAATTGACTTATTATCAACAAAACAACCTACATTAGACGATGTATATTTAGATATCACAGGAAATTCATTAGAAAGTAAAAATCAAGGGTATGTAATGAGAAATCATATGCATGGAAGGAGATAATCATGAAAAGATATTTTATTAGTGATATAATGAGTATTTACACAAAGGAAATGAAGGACTTTGCAAAAGATAAATCTATGATTTTTATGACAATTATGCAACCATTAATCTGGTTGATATTAATGGGAAGTGGTATGAGAGGTCTTACTGATAATATGCAATATGCAAATAATATATTAGATGGAGCTCCAAACTATTTAACCTTTTTAACGCCAGGTATTATGATAATGACAGCATTGTATGGCGGTTTGTATGGAGGAGTTACCTTATTAAGTGATATTCGCTTTGGTTATATCAATCGTTTATTAAGTTCTCCTATTTCCAGAGCATCAATCGTAATTGGAAAAATAATGGCTACTGTAGTGCAAACGGGAATGCAGATTATATTTGTAATATTATTTTCCTTGTTATTGGGAGTCAGGTACCAGGCGGGAATTTGGGGAATTTTAATTATTATAATTATTGCTTCCTTTTTTTGTATCATCATGGCATCTATATCACTAATTTTATCAACAATTTTTAAAACACATAATGCAATTTATTCTTTAGTTAGCTTTATTACATTACCACTTATGTTTACAAGTAATGCAATGTTTCCTAATAGTAGCATGCCAGAATGGCTGAATGTAATAACTTATATAAATCCAATCACCTATGCGGTAAAACCAATTCGAGAACTAATTGTATCACAAAATATAATCAGCAATTTTTGGATTAATAGTGGTATCGTGTTTGTATTAGCGTGCATATTTATGGGATTTACAATTAAAAGATTCCATGCTAAATTTATATAATTTTCAATAGTAGGAGGTGTACAAATGGCTCAAAATGGACCAGAAATGATTTTAAAGTTTATGGGTGCATATATGCATTCTAAGATATTATTAGTAGCAGCGAAATTAAAAGTATTTAATCATTTTGGAAATAATAAATTAACGGTGAAAGAAGCGGCAGACGCTTTAGAGATGAAAGAAAGTTATTGCAGTTTTCTGTTGAATGCATTATATAAAATGAAGTTTTTAGAAAGATTGAAAAATGAGGATGGTACAATAGTGTATTTTAATAGCACTGTATCAAAGGAATTTTTATGTGAGGATAGTATCAACTATTTTGGAGATTTGCTTATTTTTCAAGAAAATGAATGGGATTCTTGGAGTAAATTATACAATACCTTCATTAGTGGGGAACCAAAAGCACTAGATTCGGAAGATATGTCATCAGAAGAATTGCAAATTTATATGAAAGGTATGAATCAGATTGGAAGGTTTACAGGAAAAGCAGTTGCTGCATCCATAAATCTGCAAAACTGTCATTCAATTTTGGATTTAGGATGTGGCTCTGGAATATTTAGTATTAATTTTAAGAAGAGAAATAAAAATTTAAAATGTACATTAATTGATCGTGAAGAAGTGATAGAAATTGCAAGAAAGAATTTTCAAAAAGAGAATATGGATGAAACAGACTTTACTTTTTTAAAAGGTAATTATTTGATGTATCCTTTTGTCAATAAATATGATTGTGTATTTATTTCCCATAATATACATGAATATTCTAGTGAGGTAACATTAAATCTCTTTCAAAACATATATCAATTACTCAATGATGGCGGAATGTTAATCATACATGACTATATTTCAACAGAGTCATCGATTTTCCCAGATTTATTTTCAATAGGGATGCTGATGCAAAAACAGGATGCTCATTGCTATTCTTATAAAGAATTGTTAAGTATGTTAGAAGTTACTCAATTCAGTGAGGTAAAATTAGTTTCTATGGGAAATGATATACCATCATCTTTAGTCATTGCCAAAAAGCAAATTGTAGAATAGCATTTTAAACGGTATTTAAAAGTAATAAATAAAGGACAAACATTATTTAAATGACTAAATTATAGTCAAAGTATTTAATGTCTGTCCTTTTTACGTTATTATTTTTTATAAAAAATTGTAACTATTCAACTATTGCCAAAATAAATTAATTGGTTCAACATCTTATATAGCTAATTCTTATTTGTAAAATTACATAAAAAGTTTTTAGTTTTCCTAATTTAATGGTTGAGAGAAAATCAACTAAAAATAGTCGCTTTATCAAGTATTTTTCAAATAGTTTGAGACAGTATTTCATAATCATTGAGAAATTCTTTTAAGTATTAAGATCCATACAAAGTTAGTGTTCTACTACATTTAAATGTTTTGTCTCAAACTTTATGAAAAAAGTCTCAAACTTTGTGAAAATCCACAATGGAGCACAGAGGATGTAAACATTATTGAATTTGTATTACATAAAAGTATAAAGATAAGGAGTAGATATATATTTTGTCTAAAACTTATTTTATAACTACAGAAAAATAATAAAGTTAATATCATGAAATATAAAGGGATTGTTTTGGATAATAATACCAAAAAATAATGAATAGTTTATGACGTATTGAAAGAATTCGACTTCAATTATTTTAAATGTTCATTAATAATTAAAAAAATTTACAATGATAATTTCGAAAAAAGTAAAATAATGACTTAAAAGTATGATGTTTCAGAAATAAGAATTATAAAATTATTATTAAAAATATTATATAAAGATAGCAATAAGCAAGAGTGTATAGTTTTTTAATATTCTGATTATTTGGAGAATTAATAATTGATAGATATACATTTTATGACTAATAGTCATATTTAATAGTTTGTTAATAGTTTGTATGCACATAGAATTCTTTTTAATGATATATTTATCTCATCCAACTTACATAGATAATTGATATTTATATAAGTTATTTTTATAAATTAAGGAGGATTTCAAAATGAGTAAAAAGTATAAAGTAAATGAAAAGACTAAAATATATTGTGTGGGCGGTGGACTTGCTTCCATGGCAGGAGCACTATTTTTAATTAGAGACGCAGGGGTAAAGGGAGAAGACATTACAGTTTTAGAACAACTTAATATTGATGGTGGTAGTTGTGATGGATCTGGAAATTCTGAAGATGGATATATGATAAGAGGAGGTAGAATGATCAATTACGAACATTATACTGCTATATTAGATATGTTAAATTCAGTACCATCTTTAACTGATCCGCACACAACTGTTAGAGATGAAATATATAAATTTAGTAATGAAACAAAAACATGTTCGAATGCACGTTTAATTGGAAAAGATCATGATATATTAGATGTAAGTTCATTAGGATTTGATAATAATGATAGAGCTGCAATGGTAAAATTAATGCTTGCAGATGAGGATAAACTTGCACCAGTTAGAATAGACCAATTATTCTCACCACATTTCTTTGAAACAAACTTCTGGTATATGTGGGCAACAACATTTGCATTCCAACCTTGGCATAGTGCTTTTGAATTTAAAAGATATGCACATGCTTTTATAAATGAAATGCCTCGTATAAATACATTGGCAGGTGTTCATAGAACTCCTTACAATCAATATGATTCAATTATTTTGCCAATGCAAGAACACCTTAAAAAGTTAGGGGTAAAATTTGAACGTGGATGTAAAGTAGTTGACATAGACTTTAAAGAAGAAAATGGAGAAATGACTGCTAAAGTAATTCATATGATTAGAAACAATAAAGAAGAAGTTATCAATGTAAATGATAATGATCTTGTATTTGTTACAAATGGTACTATGACTGAAAATGCAACTATTGGTACTATGGACAAGCCTGCTGCAGCTCCAACAAAAGAAGGAAATGGTTGTTGGGCTCTATGGGAAAAGTTGGCTGCTAAAACACCTGAGTTTGGAAATCCTACTCCATTCTGCAATAACATTCCAGAATCAGTATGGCAATCATTCACAGTAACTTTGAAGGATAAGAAATTCTTAAAGAAATATGTTGAATACTCAAGCAATAAACCTGGAACAGGTGCATTAATGACATTTAAAGATTCAGGATGGTTCATGAGTATAGTAGTTCCAAAACAACCTCATTATATAAATCAACCAGAGGATGTTGAAGTATTCTGGGGATATGCACTTCATCCAGAAAAGCCAGGAGATTATATTAAAAAACCAATGCTTGAATGTACTGGTGAAGAAATATTTAAGGAATTATGCTATCAATTAGGATGGATTGATGAAGTAGATGAGTTCCTTAAAACAACAATATGTTTACCATGTATAATGCCATATATTACTGCTCATTTTATGACTCGTAATAAGACAGATCGTCCATTAGTTATTCCAAAATGCTCAACTAATTTAGCATTTATAGGACAATATGCAGAATTACCTGATGTTGTATCATTTACTATAGAGATGTCTGTTCGTACAGTTCAAGAAGCTGTTTACACATTCTATGATTTACATGATACTAAAGTTATTCCAAAGTTCTACAAAGGAGAAACAGATTTAAGAGTTCTTCTAGGTGCTGCAGCAGCAATGATGAGCTAAATTTATACTGATTTACAAAAAGAAGATTCAAAAATGAGTCTTCTTTTTTATGTTGGCGGATTTTACATGTTTTTATATAAAGTTTACATAATTGTGACATCAATTTATAATTTTGTGAACATTTTTTGGTAATATTGGGTAAGAGGGAAGTAAGCTTACTGAATTAAAAAAGATTTTATTATTATAATCTATAAAGTATATAAATAAAAGAAAGAAGGAAAAGAAATGAATATAAAAAAATGTATAGCAGGATTATGTGTCTTAGGAGGAATGCTTTTTTCAATGAGTCCAACTACTGCACATGCAGATTCACCAATAACATCAACTAACTTTTATCAAGCTTATTCAGATGTTCAAATTGTAGAAAAAGCTAGAGAAAAAGGAGTCTTAGATGAAGAAATAGCTAATTATTTACACTCAAGTGAAAATCCTATTGATGTGAAGGCAGCTGTTATTAATGCATTAGGTTGGAGATATGAGGGAAAACATAATGCAGAAGACTATCTTAAGTTATTCTATTCAGATAGCATGAATAACTTGGATTTGGATTCAATTGATAGTGATGAACTTTTTTGTATAGGATATATGATGGCTTTAGATGACTATTTTAATGTTGAGAGAGCATTACCATTCATGGAAAAAGCTTATGAAAAAAATAATACTAGTTTTACAGTTTCAATGATTAGAAATATTGTGAAAGAACAGTCAGAAATGAGTAGTGGGCATTGGGGAAATGTTTGGGCTAATACAAAGAAGGTATTAGATGATAAAACACTTACAAGAGATATGAAACAAGGAGCAATAGATATTATAGTAGACTATATGAAACTATATGAGAAAATTCCAGCAGAGATGGCAAGTTAATAATCGTTTTTAATTATTAATTTGAAAATTATATGAAAAAGTAAAAGGGTGTCTTTGGGACATCCTTTTATTAAAATGATAAATTATTGTTTTACATACTTATAATAAGGGATTTTTATAGTCATTCCCGTTTCATCAAATTTTAAATTTGTTCCATCAAGGCTATATTTACCGGAAACAAGATTCATTCCTACATTATAAATTGCATTTGCTTGAGCAGTGAGGTCTTCAATAACAGTACCTGCCATAATTCCTTGATCAATTAATTCTTTAGCTTTACCTAGTCCACCAATACCTACAATAGGAATATATTTCAATTTGTCATTTTTATTAAATCCATATTTCTGAAGTGCTTCAATAGCACCTATAGCCATTTCATCATTGTTTGATATTATTGCTTCAATTTTATTACCAAGAGTTATAAAAGAAGTTTCAATATTGATTTTTGCACATTCCTTATTCCAATTGCATACAGTTGATGAAAGTTCGTTAGTTTTTATGCCTTCAGAATTAATAGATTTGATAGAATTTTTGCTTCTCAAAATAGTTGATGCATTGTTTAGTGAACCTTGTAACATAGAATATTGTAATATATTATCTTTATTTCTATCAATAGTTGCAGTATTAGATTTCCATATATCTGCTAGAATTTTTCCTTGTAAAGAGCCAGCTTGTTCAGCATCTCCAGTTACAATAACAGCTCTAGGAGCAGATTTAATAATTTTTATTAATGATGGTTATGAAGATAGATATAGAATTAATGGAATATTTTTATGTATTATTTTATTAAGTGTATCTTCAATTTCTTCTTTTTTAGTGGTAACTGGATTAACTACAAAAAAATCATATTTATCACTAATTGCTATGTCAATATTTTCATTCTCAATAAGTTGATTACCTTTTGAATCAAAAAAAGTAAATTCAACTTTATTTTCATGTTCCCTCTGAACATTTTCTAAAGCTTTTTTTGCATCATCAATAAATAAATCGTTAAAGTTATTTAAGAAAACAGCAGCTTTAATTGGAGTCGTAGCATTTAGAGTTGGACTAGCATAAGTAGTATTTTCAATAGATTGCAATAAGAATATAGAAACTATAATAAGTGATAGTGATTTTTTTAAAATATTCATTTTAGCCCTCCATAATGTGTGATGAGTTATAATATTTATTATTAGGTTGGCTTTTTAAAGTTATACATATAAAATTAGTATTTTTATAAATAAGAAGACAAGTTAACTTAGAAAGTTTTTAAATCACCTTGTCTTCTTTAAATACTATGTCTATCTGATAGTTTTATTCCAATGATTGAGTATAAAAAATCAATTTATGATTTCTTTATTATAATCCACTGGCACCATAATTTGATAATACTCTAGCGCTAGGATCATCTACAGCACAGCCTTCCCACTCTTTGTTTGGCATCCAGAAGTCAACTATCATTTCAGCTTGTCCTGGATAGTGCTTTTCGAAAATTTCTCTATATAATAATGACTCTTTTGTAAATGGCTTAGAGTGATATCTATATTCTTCACATTGTTTTTGGAATTTATCATCATTATAATATGTTTCTGCATATTCCTTTAAATAGTCTACCATTGAATGTCCTACAGCATCACTAAAGGCTGCTTTTTCACGGTATAGAATATTATGAGGAAGATAGTCTCCTTCAAAAGAATGTCTTAAAAGATATTTTCCCATGTTGTATTTGTTTAATTTTTTTTCAGGGTCAATAGCCATAACATACTTTACAAAATCTAAATCACCAAAAGGGACTCTTGCTTCTAAAGAGTTAGAACTTATGCAACGATCTGCACGAAGTACATCATACATAAAGAGTTCTCTAATTCTTTTTTGAGATTCTTTTTGGAATTCAATTGAATTTGGAGCAAAATCAGTGTATTTATAACCAAACAATTCGTCAGAAATTTCACCAGTTAGAAGAACTCTAACATCAGAAATTTCATGAATTTTTTTGCAAATTAAATACATTCCAATGCTAGCTCTTATTGTTGTTATATCATATGTACCAAGAAGTTTAATAACTTCATCAAGTGATTCAAGAACTTCTTCTTTAGTCATATAAACAACTGTATGATCACTATGAATATAATCTGCAACTTCCTTTGCATATTTTAAATCAATTGCATCTTCAGTCATACCTATGGCAAAGGTTCTAATTGGTTTGTTAGGATATAGTTTTTGAGCAATTGAGCATACTAATGAACTATCTAATCCACCACTTAGCAAGAAACCTACAGGAGCATCAGCATCCATACGTTTTTCTATAGCAGTTACTAATTTATCATGAATGTTATTACAAATAACATCTAAATCATCTTTGTAATAGTCACCATCTACTGTTGTAATATCACAGTAACATGTAAACTTGCCATCAGCATAATAATGTCCTGGTGGAAATGGCATGATTTTCTTCGCAAGGCCAACTAAATTTTTTGCTTCGCTAGCAAATATAATTTTTCCTGTTTCAGAATATCCATAAAATAGAGGACGAATTCCAATTGGATCTCTTGCTGCAATAAAACTATTCTTTTTTCCATCATATATAACAGTTGCATATTCTGCATCTAATTTTGAAAACATATCTAGTCCATATTCATAGTACATTGGAAGTAATACTTCACAATCACTATCAGAAATAAACTTATGACCTTTAGCTGTTAGTTCATCTTTGATTTTACGGAAACCATAAATTTCACCATTACATATTGAAGCGTCTGTCTTTCTTGTGAATGGTTGCATTCCACTAAAACTTAAATCCATAATAGAAAGCCTTTGAAAACCTAAGATACCAGATGGTAAAGTAAGTATTTCAGTCATATCTGGACCTCTAGATTCAGTTCTTTGTAATGCCTCTGCAAATAATTCATGTTTCATGTCTGTTCCTGTATAACACATAATTGTACACATATTAATATTCCTCCTAAAATTTAAAATGTTAAAAAGTATAAATAAACTTTTAAGTATAATTATTCAAATATTTGTCTTAAGTATTAATTTTCTAGAAAATAAAAAAAGCCTTTCATCCTATATAAATAGGACGAAAGACGTATACTTCCGCGGTACCACCTAAATTAGCTTAAAGCTCTCTCTAATCAATACGGAATTTAGATAAAAATTCGATACTGTCCAAGTTTTAACGGTTTGGCTCCGTCCAAGACTACTCTTAAAAAATTTCGTTTGGAAGCTCCAGGATGTTCTTCGTTACTAGCTTCGTATCAGTCTCTCACCATCACTGATTCGCTTTGACTACTTCATAATAATTACTCTTCCCATCATAGCTTTTGCATTGAGTTTTTAAATTTAACTTTGAATTCATTTTACTTGCTATTTGGTAATGAGTCAATAGATTTATTGAAAAATTTTTAAAATTAAATTCATTTTATTAAAAATCAAATAAATAAAAAACTTTATAAACTGTGAAAATGGTAGAGTTTAAAGAAAGTGTTTCTAAAATAATAAGATTTGAGAAAATTGAAATATAATATTTATATTACTTTTTAAAAATTCAATAATAAAATAGATGAAAAATTATTAAATTGAATGCAAGTTGAAAATCTATATAGTATTTTTGTTAAAATGCTTACAAGTCAGTGGTGAAAGGGGTTAAAAAGATATTATTATAGCAAAATTGTGTTATAATTATGAGGAAAAACATAAAAGGAGGAACATCTTATGGATAAAAAATTATCTAAAGATGCATATGGGGGAGTAGTTGGTAAAAATTATGTCCCATACGTTTCTAGTGGATCAAAATCGGGTGGAAACGTTGCAGTATTGATAATTGGTATTATTTTAGCTATTTTATTTGCAGCATCAACTGCATATTCAGGCATGAAATCTGGACTTACAGTTGCTGCTGGTATACCTGGATCTATAATAGGATCCGCATTCATAGCTGCATTTTCTAAATCAAAAGGTATACTTGGTAAAAATTTAGTACAAGGTATGGCAAGTGGAGGAGAATCAGTTGCTAGTGGAGTAATATTTGTATTACCAGCAATTCTTTTAATAGGATCTAAAGTTACATTCTTAGAAGGTTTTCTTGTTGGGTCAGCTGGGGTTTTATTTGGAATTGGAATAGCTTCACTTGTTTACAATTACTTAATTATTGAAGAACATGGTAAATTAATGTATCCTGAATCAATGGCTATATCTGAAACTCTTGTAGCTTCAGAAGGTGCTGGAGAATCAATGAAATTCATGGGAGTTGGATTTGCAATAGGAGGAGTTATAACAGTTATAACAAGTTCATTTTTGAATTTAGCTAATAATGTTATAAGTTATGTAAATGAAACTTTCTATAAGTGGAAATTTGAGGTTGAAGTTAATCCTTTATTATTAGGTATAGGATTTATAGTTGGACTAGATGTTTCCTTAACTATGTTTGCAGGATCAATATTATCTAACTTTGCTATTATGCCTTTAATAGGGTATTTTTCTGATCTTGGAGGAGATGGTTCAACTGTATGGAATAATCCAAATGTTGCAATAAATGCAATGCAAGTAACACATATAGCAGGAAGTTATGTAAAATATATTGGTGCAGGTATGATGCTTTCAGGTGGATTAATAGGTGCTATAAAACTTATACCAACTATAATATCTTCCATAAAAGAAACTCTTAATGCTAAGTCTTCAAATAATAGTAATGGATCATCTGTTGAAAATATAATATTACTTGGTGGAATTGTACTAGGGTTTATAGGAGGCTTTTTAGCATCTGGTGGAAATATAGTAATGGCAATACTTGGATCTATTTTATCGTTATTCCTATCATTGCTATTTGTTATAGTTTCTGGTCGTTTAACTGGTACTATAGGAACTTCAAATCTTCCTGTATCAGGTATGACTATAGCTTCTATAGTTATTGTGACATTATTATTTGTAGTTATGGGATGGAAAAATCCTGAAAGTAATAAATCATTGCTTCTATTTGGTACATTTATAGTTACTGCTATATCTATAGCAGGGGGATATTCACAGTCACAAAAGGTTACTTTTATAGTAGGTGGTGACAAAAATGAAATGGAAAAATATTTTGCTATAGCTGGAGTTCTTGGTGTTGCAGTAGTAGTAGGAACTATATTATTACTTTCAAATCAACTTTCTATGACTGGTGATAATGTTCCATTTGCATTGCCTCAAGCTAACTTAATGTCAACATTAACAGCAGGTATAATGTCAGGTAAATTACCTTGGGTTATGGTTATTGTTGGTGCTGTTATGGGATTTGTTATGTTTTTATTAAATCTTCCTATAATGACAATTGCTATAGGGTTTTATTTACCAATAGCAACAAGTTCTATAATATTAGTAGGAGCATTAGTTCGTGTATTTATTGAAAAAACCTCTAAATCTGATAAAGAAAAGGACACAAAAGTTGCAAATGGTATAAGCTTATCTTCAGGGCTTGTTGCTGGAGGATCTATAATAGGACTTATAGGAATAATATTCCAGGTAACAGGTATTATAAAAGGAGCTGGACCAAGTGGATTTGCATCAACTAATGGAATGGCAATTATAATATTAGCAGTTTTAGTAATAGCAACTATAATACCTATATATATAAGTAAGGTGAAAAATGCTAAAAAATAATGAAGATGTTTTAAATATAGTCTATAACATAACTAATCATTTACAATATGAAGTAGATAAAGATAATATTGTGACTATACTTGAAAAACAAGATCATAAGATACAAAGATTTTTTAGAAAAATTAGATTTAAAATTCCAGAGTATAAAAAAATTACTTTAGATGAATATGGAAGTTTTGTGTTTTTGCAAATAGATGGTAAGAGAAATGTAAAAGATATTGGAGAACGTCTTGAAGTAAGGTTTGGTAATGAAATTCAACCACTTTATGAAAGATTATTGGTATACTTAAATCATATTGATGTTAATTGTAATTACATAGAGAAAAGTAACTTTTCATAAATAAAATGGAATTATACTTAAATTTACATATAGACAATAATAAAGGAGGTGTTGCAAAATGATTTTTCAAATCATTTCAAGCAACACCCTCTTTTTATATATTTTAAATAAACAGAGT
>NZ_JANDMF010000034.1:0-62461 GCF_031626875.1 Clostridium sp. SHJSY1 | reverse complement strand
TTATATGTTTTTATAAAGTAAAGACAAAAGAGATATTTTCAGGAATGAAAATATCTCTTTTGTCAACGGTCTGAAGTATGCTAATTTTAATCAGCATACTTTTTGTTTTTCCTTCTTTAATTGAAAATTGAAATTAAATTTTATTTACTATTTGATGCTAACCAATTTACTATATTTATGGTTGAATCTAAATAAGCAAGTTCTGGCACATCAAAATGAGTTGCCCCATCAAATATTGTTATTTTTGCATTACTATTTTTCTCCTGTAAAGTTTCTATAAATTCTATAGATGATGTTGGATCAACAATAGTATCATCAGCTCCAACAAAAGCCCATACTGGCATATTTGACAAAGCATTAATATTAGATTCAGTTGTATCAATACTTCCACTCATAGGTGCTATACAAGAAAATAAATCTGGATAAGAAAGGGCAATATTCCAAGTACCAGTTCCCCCCATACTATGACCAGTTAAACTTATTTTATTACTATCAATATTATAAGTTTTACTTAAATAATTAATCAGTTCTTTTAAAGAGACTTTAACATCAGCCCAGCCATTTTTGTTTGATGGTAATTGTGGAATAACAACATAAGCTGGAATATTGCTAATTGTGCCATCGTTAACATACTTAGGAAAACCATCATTACTTGTTAATATATCTAAATCGTTGCCTTTACCACTTCCACCATGTAGATATACTATTAAAGGCATATTACCACTTGAATTTTCTGGTTTATATAATAAATAATTAAAATTTCCCAATTCACTTGATTTTATACTTTCCTTTGTTAATGTAGAATTTGTTTCTTCTGCAGATACTGCAGATAATGGTGTTATTAATGACAAAAATAACACTAACACTGAAATAATTGAAATCTTTCTTTTCACTTTTATCAACCTCCATGATATTTCTTGATTTTTCATCCATTTACTCACTCAATTATAAAATTGCATAATTTTCAAAACAGTTCATCTAGATGACTGCCCTACCTTTATGAATTTATTCAACAGATTAGAATAACTAATTATAATTGGTGAGCATTCTATTACAGTATAAATTGAAAGTTTGATAAAAGTTTGAGGTTTCACTAAAATTTTCATAATATATGGAATATTATGAAACCCTTACATCTGTTATAATATAGTCATAAAACTATTTTATATATTAGATAAAATAAAAAGGTGATTTATATGGATAAAAATAACTTAAACATTTTAATAATTGAAGATGATTACCAAATTAATGATGCAATTAAAATATATTTATTAAAGGAAGGATTTAATGTTCTTCAAGCTTATGATGGAAAAGAAGGTCTGAACATTTTTTATTCAGAAATAATAGATTTGATTCTGTTAGATATATCACTTCCTGAAACTAGTGGAATTGAAGTACTTAGAGAAATTAGATCAATATCTGATGTACCTATCATCATGTTAACAGTTTTCTCTAAAGAATATAATAAGCTTCAAGGTTTTAATCTTGGTGCAGATGATTACATTACAAAACCCTTTAGTCTTAAAGAAGTAGTTGCTAGAATTAAAGCTGTTTTAAATAGATCAAAAAAAATGAATATAAATAAGAAATCATGCATTAATGTTGGTAAAATTAGAGTTAATATTTTTACTAGAGAAGCTTTTGTGGGTGATACTGAAATTTCTCTTACTAAAAAAGAATTTAATCTTTTATTTATTCTTGCCAATAACCCTAATGTGACTTTTTCAAGAGAAACTTTACTTGAAAAACTTTGGAACACTGAAGAAATTAATGACTTTCGAACTATAGATACACATATAAAACAATTAAGAGAAAAGCTTGGTTGTGAAAAAAGTTGCATTCAAACTGTTTGGGGAGTTGGTTATAAATTAAAGGTGGCAAAGAATGAATAAAATAATTATAAAACTATGGGGACTGATTTTTTTTACTATAGCTATTATATTTACAATTTCATGGTTTTTTCAAGTTGTTTTTCTAAAGAATTATTACATATATCAACGAACTAAAATAATGAAAGAAGAAACGAATAAAGTTTCTTCTTTGATTGAAAATAATATTTCGAAAGATGATATATTAAATGAAATCATTGACTTTGGTTCTGCATCAAATTGTTTGGTTATTATAACAGATAAGAATTTCAATATAGAGTATACCTCAGCTACAAATATAACTAATAATAATTCAATTATACAAAATACGATTCAAGTTTCAAAGATTAAACTTCCTTATAAGACACAACAAGCAATTAATATATTTAAAGCACCTGTAAGTAAATTATTTAATTCTATTATTATTGGAAATTCTGTAGATAATTCACAAAAAGGATATATAATAATTCAATCTTTTATTGAACCAATTAATGAAACAATAAGTATATTAAAGCAACAACTAATTATAATATGTTTTATTTCTTTACTTATTGGAAGTGGCATTGCTTTTATCTTTGCAAATAAATTTTCTAAACCTATTTTAGAAATCAATAAAGCTTCTCAAAAAATTGCAGGTGGAGATTATAGTACAGTAATTTCAATTACATCAAAAGATGAAATATCAACCCTTGCCAAAACCATTAATAATATGGCAAAACAATTAAAAGAAACAGATAATATTAAGAAGAAGTTTTTAGCTAATATTTCACATGAATTAAAAACTCCCATTAGCTCTATTCAGGCATATGGAGAATTAATACTTGATTATGATGATTTAGATAAAAACGAAAGGCATAAATATGCTGAAATCATTATAATGAATTCTAAAAAATTAACTTCTATGGTTGAAAATATCCTTGAAATATCAGCAATCCAATCTGGAAGCTATGTTCTACAATTATCTTCATTTTCTCTTATTCTTTTAATTAAAGATATTATAAGTGATATTCAGGTTCTTATAAAAGAAAAAAATATTAAGATTACTCTAGAAACTTTTAATGACACACTAATAATTACTGCAGATAAAGATAAAATCCATTCCGTATTTTGTAATTTATTAGGAAATGCTATCAAACACTCTCCCATCAATAGTTTTATTGAAATTAAATTACAATATAAAAACAACACTATCTGTGTTTGTATTATTGATAATGGTGAAGGTATTTCTAGAGACGAATTGCCATATATTTGGGATCGTTTTTATAAATCTAATAAATCTAAAAATAGTAGAACAGGCCTTGGAATGGCAATTATTAAAGAAATTCTTGAATTACATAACTATGAATATGGAATAAAAAGCAAAATAGGAATAGGAACAAGCATATGGTTTAACATTCCATATAATAACAATTGTTATAAACGAGCGTTTTTACATCCAACAAATTACCAACAATAAAAAAGGAATTTTGTTCAGATTTAGATGCTCTTTCAAGCAATATAGTTGTTCCATTTGAACCTGGTGGAGACACTACTACCCAACGTTTATTTTGTTCTGGTTGATATGTACGATAGATTGTATCATTTTCTTACCTTCTTTCAATATTATATAGTATTTATTACAATTATTGGATAATCACATTATACATGATTATCCAGTAAGTATAACAGGTATATAAATAAAAATTTAATTAGGGTATTTTATAAAACAATATTGCTTCAAGTCTATCCCATCTTTTGCTATAGTCTTTACTAGCTTAAATCCATAATGTTGGTATATTGGTATGTTGTTTGGGCTATTTGATTCTAAAATTATAGGAATATTATTTTCATTACAATAGTTTAATGTTGGAGTAATTAATTTTCTAAAGACGCCTTTACCACGCTCCTTATTTTCAATAGCAATTGCTTTAATATAGTAATAATTACCTTTGATAAATTCATTTTGCCATTTTAAATTAATAACTTTGGAAACATTTTTTATATTAGATGAATATACCTTAAGATCTTCTTTTTCAAGAACACGAAGGACTTTGGGGCTTGTCAACAAATTTAATATTAGCATTCTAAAATTACTATAGTTATTTTTTTCATAACTAATTATTACAGAATTAAGCTTATCATCTAAACTAGAAACATCCATTGTTTTTATAAAAGCAGGTAATTGAATAGCCAATAGTTTTTCCAAAAATACTTTTCCATTATCTATCCCTTTTGTCTCCATGATAACCAACGAATCATCAACAAAACAATCTGCTAAGAGTTTAGCTATTGACCCAATTTGGGTTTCATTTATTCTTATCATATTTCATCATCTCCATATAATAGCATTTACATATTCCTTGACTTTTTAATGTAGCCATTTTATTTATATACCATTTCTTACAATTACTAACTAATTACATTATACATGATTATTAAAGTATTTTTCCAATATATATAATATATGAGATATTTTATTAATTATGTTGTAATCAGTATACTAATAGAATAGATAAGGGGGGAATTGAAATGAATTGTGATATCAAGAAAGTAATTGATATTTATATAAGATAAACCTGCAAAATTTTCATTTTTAATTTTGCAGGTTTATGAAATCTTCTAATTTTGCTGTTCTAATTTTTTAATATTATCAAGTACACTTGTTTTAGTGTTATCCATATAAGCTTTATAAGCCTCTTCACCAATAACATAAGGATTTGCATCCCCATATACACGATTACGTAAAATTTCCATCCTCTCAATACTATTATCTACAAATGGATGTGCAGTGATTTCTGCATCTACCTTAGCTCCATCAGTAAATTTAGCAAAATGTTCAAGAGAACTTAAATACTTTTTATTATCCTCTAAAGAACTCGGAAGTCCAGTACCTCCCCACATACCTACCATGTGTTCAGTTCCATTATCAGTTACAGGAATAATCAAAGATATCCCACCTGGAGTATGGCCTGGAGTGGAAACAATTGTAATAGTAGTATTTCCTAATGCTAGCTTTTCACCATCAGTAACTGGTGTATAACTTGTTGGTTTAGGAAATCTAGAATCATTTGCTCCTCCAGAAGTAGCATTCATATAATCCCAATCAATAGTACTCATAAGTATTTCTGCACCATAATTTTCTTGTATGTATTGAGCTCCACCATAGTGATCCCCATGTCCATGAGTTACTACTACATACTTAATATCATATGGATTGAATCCTAATTTCTCCATGCCTCCCACTATGATATCTTTAGCATCATCGCTATTATTCATTGCATCAATTAAAATTAATCCATCAGATGTTTCTATCAACCATGCTCCTACACCATTAGTTCCTAAATAATATAAATTATCAAAAACTTTAGTTGGTTCTATAGGTGTTGCATCATGAATGGCAGAAGGTGGAGCAGCCACTTTTTCATCAGCTTTAGACATTTCAGAAGCAAAACAATTACTACTAACAAATATCATAGAAGACCCCACCAATAAAGAACATAATAAACATTTTATAAATTTTTTTAACATAATTTTCCCTCCATTATTAATTATTTGGTTACATTCAAATAATATGTAAAAATTGTGAGAAAAGTTTGAGGACTTTCTGAAATTATTATTAAGATGTTTTTTTATTACTGTAATATCGAAATTCATAATATTTTATATTTATCCAAAATTAATTAATAATTACAAAATATAAATTGAAATTAGTTTGATATAGTACTATAATTAAAATATAGTACTATATCAAACCAATTTTATTACGGAGGTAAACATGGAAATTTTAAAAGGAGCTTCTATTTTTCTATCTGCATCAATAGATGCATTACTTGATAGAATTCTATC
This sequence comes from Clostridium sp. SHJSY1, assembly GCF_031626875.1. Lineage (NCBI taxonomy): Bacteria > Bacillati > Bacillota > Clostridia > Eubacteriales > Clostridiaceae > Clostridium > Clostridium sp. SHJSY1. The sequence goes on along the minus strand of NZ_JANDMF010000034.1, from coordinate 56,768 downwards.
AAAAAAACATAGAGAATCAAATGTTGATAATTTAACTGCAGCACAAGCAAGGATTTTATTTCTACTTTGGCAAAAGGATGAAATACCTATACAGGAGGTTTCAAGGATAACTAATCTAAAAAAATCAACCTTAACAAGCACATTATCTAAATTAGAAAAAGCTGGACATATTAAACTTATTCCATGTAAGGATGATAAGCGAAAAACTCTTGTTAAGGTTATAAATAGAAATGAAAATTTAGTATCATTAAACAAAAAAATTATAGATGATACTGCAGATATTTTTTATAAAGGATTTAGTAAAGAAGAAATTAAATTATATGACAGTTTTTTAAGAAGAACTCTAGATAATTTATTAGAATTTCAAAATCAAAATAAATAGATTAAGAAATAGCTTGTTTAAATAAAATTGCTATATTCTTAATCTTATATAAAGAGGAGAGAAAATAGCATGAATAAAAAAATTAGATTTATATCTCTATTTATCCTATTAACATTAATGTTTACATTATCTTTATCAGGATGCTCACAGACTAAGAGCACATCAAAAACTTCTGATTCTTCAACTACAGATCAAACTAGTGCCTCACCTACATATAAAGATGTAGTTTTTGCTACTGTAAAAAAAGATAATGGAGAAAATAGGGATTTAAAAATGAATATATTTAAACCTGAAAATGCTACTGAAGCAACTCCTGTTCTTGTCTATATACATGGAGGTGGATGGGCTATGGGAGATTATCAATGTGATGATGCCCCAGAAGATTCAAAGAAATCATTGCCACCTACTCCACAACAAAATGGAACTTCACCTAAAAAAGCTACAGATCAAATAGCTGGTGATTCAGCATACAAAGTTTTCAAAAAGGTATTAAATAGTGGAATTACTTTTGTATCTATAGATTATCGTCTAAATTCAGAAGCTGCTTTTCCAGCTCAAATTTATGATGTTAAAGGTAGTATTAGATATCTACGTGCACATGCTAAAGAATATGGTATTGATCCAGATAAAATAGCAGTAGCAGGAAACTCTGCTGGTGGACATTTAACTGCTGAACTTGCAACAACTGGTGATTTAAAAGAACTTGAAGGCGATGTTGGTGGTAATCTTGATTGTTCAAGTAAAGTAATGGCTGCTGTTGATTTTTATGGTCCAACTGATTTGTTAACAATGGCGCCTGAAATGGATCCAACTCTTCAATCTCATGAAGAAGCAGCAGAAGCACATGATTCTCCAAATGCAAATGAATCTAAGCTTCTTGGTTTTAGCGGAATTGGACAAGGTATAGGTGTTCTTAGGGATATTAAAGATAAAAATCAGACTAATTCACCTTATTGGGAAAAAGTAAAGTTAGCAGAACTTGCTAGCCCCATAAATAATGTAACTTCAGATGATCCTCCAATGTTTATTGTACATGGTGGAAAGGATACCCTGGTTCCAATTCAACAAAGTTTAAGGCTTAGAGACTCCTTAAATCATGTTGGAGTTGAAAATATATTTATGAGTAACTCTCAAGCTCCTCATGGTGCACAAGGTGAAGATGTTAATAATGCAGCAATTACTTGGATAACAAATAAGTTGCTTGGAAAATCATAATTAACTATAACAATCAAAAAAATGGTAGACAATTAACTTGCCTACCATTTTTTAATCACTATTGCTCTATAGATATACTATAGCTACAATTAAATTCTTTTTCTATATCTAAATCAATTACACCAGTTTTTTCACTAAAATCTCCATCAAATTCCTCAAGATCAGCGTGTCCAAACCAAGGTTCAATACAAACAAATGGTGCATTATTATTCTTTGACCATATTCCAAGGCATGGGAAATCTCCAAAATCCATAGAAATACTTTTATTATTTTTATCAGTTTTTAAAGTTATTTTATTAGACTTTAAATCTTTGAATATTAATGCATCTAGTGTAAATAATTCTCTAGATAATTTTAATATATTTGTATTTTCTAAAACTACTTCTCTTTTTCCTGTCAATAGAAGTGTTTCTTCGTCTAAAAACTCTCTTTTTGCTACTTCACTCTTATTAAACTCTAAATAATAGTCTTCAAATTGTTCCCCTTCTAATAAAGGACAATTAAATCCTGGATGGGCTCCTATAGAAAAATAAATCTTTTGTTTATCTATATTCTTAACTTTATAAGATATATTTAATTTATTTTCTTCTAGCGTATATTGAATATATAGTTCAAACTTATAAGGATATTTTTTCAAGCTATTTTCATCACTTACTAACTTATATAAAATAGTATTCCCCCTATTTTCTAATAGGTCAAATTCACAATCTCTTGCAAATCCATGTTGTCCTAATTCGAACTCATCTTCACCAACTCTATACTTATTATCTTTTACTCTCCCTATTATAGGAAATAGTATAGGTGCATGTCTTCCCCAAAACTTTGAATCAGCTGTCCATAAATATTCTAGATTGTCTTTCTTACCTTTTATGCTAATAAGTTCTCCTCCATCACTTGATGAAAGAATTTCTAAGACATCATTTTCTAACTTATAAATCATAGTTTCCCTCCAAAATCTTTATATCAATTATTAGTTGGGTAACACTATCCTATTCTCTAACAGTTTCAAGTGAACTTTCATTTATCTTTTTATTTCTTCCCTTTAAAAGAACAACTGAAACTATTGCGATTATGGCTGCTACACCAACATATATAGCGGTTTTTATATTAAATCCATCTTCACCTGCAATACCAAGTTTTGAACAAATGATGTATGCAGCTACCATAATAAATATTATTACTCCACTTGCTTCATATCTATGTTCCCAAGGTTCTATTTCTACTTGGTTATTTATAGGCATTTCATATGGTGTTTCTCTTGGTTTAATTTTACCTATTATAAGCATTATAACACAACTTATTACAAATAATATTGTTAATTGGTATAAGAAACTCATCTCTGGCTTTACTATAAATTGAAGTATTGCATAAGCTCCTATAAAGAACACAAGAGATACTTTTGCTGCAATAGCTGGAACTCTCTTTGTTAAATATCCAATAAATATTATTGTGAATATAGGAACATTAAAGAATCCATTTATTGTTTGTAAATATTGATATAAACCTTCTGGAGCATACATTATAGATGGTGCTATAATCATTGCAACAATAGCAATTACAACTCCAAATATCTTACCTTTTGAAACAAGCTCTGCATCACTTTTTCCTTTTCCAAAGATAGGTCCATATATGTTAAGGGCAAATAATGTTGCTGCACTATTTAACACTCCATTAAATACACTTAAAACTGATCCAAACATGGCTGCTGCAAAAAATCCTGTTAAAGGTTTAGGAAGAACTTCCCCAACTAACTTAGTATACATCAAATCTGCAGATCCATTTGAAGAGCCAAGTAATTGGAATGCTATAATCCCTGGTATTACAACTATTAAAGGTGTTATTACCTTTAGTAATCCTGCAAATAATACTCCCTTTTGACCTTCTTTAAGGTTTTTAGCTGCTAAAGCTCTTTGAATAATAGATTGATCTGTTCCCCAATAATATAAATTAACTAATATTAATCCTGTAAATGCTGCTCCAAATGGTACAACATCAGTGCTTGTACCAACTGCATTAAACTTTTCTGGTGTAGCTGTAAGTAAATGATTTAATCCAGCACCAAAACTACCTTTTCCTAAAGCTAATATTCCAAAGATAGGAACCATAAATCCACCAACAAGTAGACCAATCCCATTATAAGTATCAGAAATAGCAACTGCTTTTAATCCACCTATGATAGCATAAAAGAAACCGATTACCCCAATAACAATAACAGTTATCCATATAGTTGATTCATAACTTATTCCAAATGTACCTTGTAAATCAAATAAATTACTTAATGCTATTGCTCCTGAATAAAGTGTTGTTGGAATTAGATTCAAAACATATAAAAGTAAAAATAAAATTGAAATAATACTTTTTGTGTTTTTATCAAATCTATCCTCTAGAAAATCTGGTATTGTTGTTATACCTTGTTTTAAATATCTTGGAACTAAGAATAAAGCAACAAGTACAAGTACAAGCCCTGAAGTAACCTCATATGCCATATTACTCATGTTTCCAGTAAATGATTGTGCACTCATCCCAAGGAAATTTGATGCACTTAAATTCGTGAGTAGAAGTGATGCTCCTATTACTCCTCCTGTTAAACTACGACCTCCTAAGAAATATGAATCCTTAGAATTTTTTTTCTGATTTCCACGTTTCATCTTCGTAAAGGTTAACATTGCAACTAAACCCATAAAAAAGATAAAAGAAATCATCATTAATCCTTTCATAATACTACCTCCTACTGTATTGTTAATTTGTTTTCCATAGTTGTCCAATCACAAAATTCATTACTTTTCTTTAGAAAACCTTTTCTATAATGACAATAATAATTTCATACTATAAATTGTATTAATAAAGATATTTAGACAGTCCTCTATGTTTTAAATGAATTTTTGACAGAAAATTTATAGTAAACATTTTCTATAGTCATTTTACCAAACTTAACCACAACATTCAATGTTTTTTCCAATTGTTAATAATAATTCAAATAGGTAGTAGTATTTTTGAAGATTTGTATCTGTTATTCTCTTTTTATATTCATATTATCAAAACATCTTATCTTAAACAAAAGTATTATAGCTATTATAAATGCTAAAGTACTTATCATAAAAATCATATAACCATTACCATATTCATACACAACACCAAAAATATAGCCTGAACTAGCTTTTCCTATTGACATAGCTTCATTAAATCTGCCATTGGTGTAGTACCTAAACACAGCATTTCTAATCCTATAACACATAGTATTATTACAGGATAAGTTGTTGCATTATAGTACAAAAACACTTTATAATCACCTTAATATCATAGCATCTAATATAACTCTTCCTATATTCCCATATAACAAAAACAGCCTAAACACTAGTGTCTAACCTGCTTTTATTAACTATCAAATAAGTTGTATTTTAACTATTTTAGTTGTTCAATCCTCAATTAATTAAAAGAAGAATTATAATAACTTCTAACAATTATAGGTGTTGGCTCATAATAAGCACTACTGTTATAATTATCTATAATATTACAAATTTCATGATTATATACTCGTATCAACCCTTGAATATAATCTTCATTTGGTTCTAATGTATTAATTATTAATCTTTTATATACTTTTCCCATTTGAGTTTCTGTTGGTACCTTCATAACTAGTTCTTTATCAACATCTAATATATTAAAGTTGCCTTTTTTTAAATTATATTCCTCAATCCAATCATCAACTACTTTAAGTGGATTTTCACAGTGTAATACACTTGCAAGGCTAATTTTTTTTGCAAGTTCATCATATCCAATTGAGTTTACTACATCTTTATTTCTTACATGTAAAGTTCTAGCTACTCTTTCAATCATATAACACATAAAATATAAATCATCTTCTTTTATTTCTTCATCTTCAAAAAATACATTTATCATAATGAATAAGCTCCCTCATATTTTAAAGTTTCTAATGCTTTATCGTTGCAAAAAACTATTTGGTATGTTGGATATTTAAATTTTACTAACAGCCAAAAAGCTTCTCTAGTTATTTCTCCATCTATATAATCTTCTATATAATCCCAAATAGTATCATCTGCCATTGGTCCTTCTACTATATCATAAAAATGACTAATTCCTCTTCTACAGGAAACAACAAAGTCTAGCCATTTATCTGTCATGCTCTCAAATTTAAGAATTTTTAATTCTTTATTTTCATTATAAATATATTTATTAATAATACTGCTTGGTCTTTTTGTTAAAGCCCATCTTTTGGCTTGTTTTTCAATACTAGTACAATAAAAACCATACCCAAAATCTTTATAAAATCCACTTATTAATACTTCTGGGCTTTTAACTATAACTCCACTACCATTTATAACACTATACACTTATCCACAACTTGGATTATTTATACAATCTTAGTCATCCAACAAAGAGTATATAGGGTGTGTTTTATTTATTCTCTGATTACATTTTCTTTCTTAAGCTTTCTTATTTGCTTTGACACTTTGAATATCCCTAAACCTAGTAAGAAAGTAACAATAAAAGAAATAATGCTACAGCCAAGGATTCCTGAACTTTTAAATCTTATATGATTGTTTAAGTTATTAAAAGCACTCCATAAATTTATCAGTGTTACAGCAATACTCAATGTTCTAATCCGTTTGCAATGATTAATTTTCGACTCAATAATAGTTGAGAAGATTTCATAACATATATTTACAGTTACAAAATTTTTTAAAAAAATAGAGACAAACTTCACATTTTGTTGTATAAATTATTTTGCACAACAATATTAACAACAGGAGTGCAGAATATGTCTCATAAAAGTATTTTAACAAAAAAATCACCAATAAACCAGTTTTTATTTATGGGTTGCAAAGCACCCCCTAAATATACGCTACTAAAAAACTAATTAATGACATCATCCTATAGAACAGATAATCAATATGCTTGACACTATTTATTTTTATTTTATTTTTCTCATGATGTCTAATTCTAAAATCATTTCCTATTTTAGTTAAACTATTTACCATTTCTTCATTAATCAATGATTCAAACTCTTCTGAACCCTCTGAAGCAATTTTAACCAAGTTTTTTGATGATTCCCGCTTATTATTACCATAATATGTTTTTATTCTTTCATAAGCATCCCATAACTTTTCTATAGCTATTTGTCTATCTTCAAACTTTGGTTTAATTATATACTTAATAGCTTCATCTATTAGTTTATTTAACTCTTTATCATTTCCAGTATGAGAATACTTCTTAACTAAAACATCTAATTGAACTGGTAATATACGTTCTATTTGCCCATCATTATTTAACCTAAAAACTATTCCATTTCTTTCAAAAATCTTATTAACTTCGTTTTGAAAAATACTTTTTTCTTTTTCTTTATCATGATAGAATACTAACCCATAGCTTCCTTTTTTATAGTCCTTAATATTTTCCCAACAAAATTCAATAAAATCTAATAATGCATATTTGTTAAATTCAGAACCTTCTTCTAATGAACTTATCCATCCATATTCATTTAATGTAAAGTCAGGTATGTCACCTAACATTCTATCTCTAAATCTATTAGTATTGAATCTAACTATATTATTATAATCATCTTTTTCACTAAAATTGTAAGCCAATTGATTTTGAAACTGAATGTAAACACCTACTATGGCATTAAATACATTAAGTTCTATTTCTTCTGTATCACTAACTTTAACTCCATTTTCCCTATCTGTAAAATACTCTTTACCCATACGTTATCTCTCCTTATACTTTTTTACTTTTATTGTGATAATCATCTTTTATAGTTAATATATCCTATATTAGTCAAAATAAAATCCATTTCTTATTTCACAAAAAAGAAGATTCATATTACTATAAAACCTTTTTATTCCCATACTCTAATGCAAATTTCAAAATTTCAAAGCATTTTTTATTTTCATCTATACTTTCTATAGAATGAATATTAAAAATACACTCATCTTCAGATTTTTTAATTAATTGTGCTAATAATAATAATGTATCTTTTTGATATTCATTAAGATTCTTATCTAGGTTTCGAATATAATCAAAATCTATATTATTTATCCATATGTAAAATTTACCCAACAAACCTACTATACAATCTGATATCTGCACTAATTCATTTTTAGAAGATTCTACAAATTCAAAATTATCAAGTTCTATTTCACCATCAAATAATTGAATATTGTCAAATTCAGATTGAACCATAGTCTCTTCATCAAAAGTGTGAAATGAATTTTTAAATGTTGCTATTCTATTTAAATAAAATATATAATAATTATCAATTATTGTATCCTCTTTATTTCCTTGTAAAAATAATAATTCTTCTTTTTTTCTTGCTTGCTTCAATAATTGTCTTAAACATTCAATTTCAAAATTAGAATTATAGTTATCATACTTCTCAATGAAGCCTATTAGTTCATCACAGAAATCATAAACATCTATACTTTTAATATTAGGAAATGAATACTTATTTAAATAGTTATAAAATTCATCATAATAGTTAATTGCTAGTTTATATAGTTCATTCTTCATTAACCGTTCCATTTGAGAATAAAATATTATGTGAGTATCAGTATCTGCACACACAGTATCAACTATATCAACTAAGCCATAATAAAAATTATTTATATTAGAAAAATGAATATACAAATCTGTTTCTGAGAGCCACTCTAATAATTGTCTTACTTTAATCCTATTTAAACAAGAAAAAAAATCATCTCCTTTTTTTATTAAATGATGAAATTTAATTTCTTTTGCTGTTTTTTGTAACCTTACTATAGATTTAAGTTTTGAAACATCAGCATTTGAAAAATCATTATAATGAAATACTCCTCCTAATACAAAATCTTCTTTTATAGATGCATTAAAATTATATCTATCAAGCCAAAATTTTCTATGATTATTTGTTTCATCATAATAAAAATGACATTTCCTATTTATATCTGAATATTCATACTGATAAAGTGGATTTAAAGTTGAATTTTCACTAACATCTATCCTCATTTTTACCCCCTTATAAATTAAATCATACTTTCATTATTCTAGATTACTATATGTTAAAGAACGCCTCAGTTTTTAACATCCTAATATTTCTTTCATTTACTCCTATAGATATAATTTTTTCTTTATATAATATTTCATCATCTTCGTTGTAATAATAAACATTCCATATTGTATTACCATTAACATTATTCTTTATTTCATTAAAATATGGCATATCAACATCACCTAAAGAGTGACCTATTATAAATATTTCATCAACACTATTTAACCTTGAAAAGAAACTACTATTCCATCTAATAAAGTCTTGTACATTCTTTAATGTTCTCTCATAATAATTTGCTACTGCTCCATAAATACTGCATTTTTTCTCCTCAAACTTTTCTCCTGCATCATTAGAAATTTCATTCATTTCAATTATTTTTTCTCTATTACCATGTCCAATTACTGGGTCTGAGTCATTATCACTAATTGAACCATGTATATGTAAGATATCATAATCTTCAACTCCATAAACTTCTTCTAATAATAATGTATAATTAAATGTTATGAAAAGTCCATTTATATCCTCATTAATTCTATCTGTTTTTCTCGTTGTATTTATATCCAGTTGCTTAATCCAACTCATAACAAATTCATTTAATCTTTCAATAAATCTATATTGTTCATCCCAATATTCATTAAGCGTATCTTCACACCCTATATCTCCACCTTCTAATCCTAAATCAATATTTTCTCCCACTTCTATTATTCCACTTTCATCTATATCTGAAAGATTTGTTTCAAAATCCCTCCAAAGATATTCCTTTACCCATTCTTTTTTACTATCAATACAAAATCCATACATATTCTCTAATGATTCTAAATAAGACCAATCTTCTTCCTCAAGATAGTCCCTAAAATCACTATATGATGTTTTTAATCCATGCGCTAAATCAAACCCATTTCCAATTATAAATAGCTTCATATTTCTTCTCCTCTATATTCTTTACTTCTCTTTATACTTTGGATTTCTATTATATCCAATAGATGGGTTATTAAATTCATATAATTTTATAAACTTTATTTCTTTCTTATTAACCTCTTTATCTATAGCCGAATCTGATTTCCACAATATTTCTTTTCTTCCTGTAAAATCTCTCTTTTTCTCTCTTGGAAAATCTAATTCTATTAAATCATTATTGGCACTTCCAAAATAGTTAATACTATGGGTTAAATCTTTTCCTGTATATATTTGCCATTAGGATATGTTATTTTATAAATCACTTTCATAATTCCCACCCTTATTTCTCACAACAAATTATACCATAAAATTACCAATTAATATAATTTGATACATATCAAAAAAGAAACTTGAATAAATCCAACTTCTAAGAACCATGCTCTAATATCTATAATTGTGATTCTTAAATCTATTGCTTAGTATTCTTATTTTCAAGCTTCAAATCTCTCTTTAATCCCCTAATAAATTTAATAGCTCTATCTGTTCCTTTGTTAATCTCTTATCTAAAAATTCTTCTAAATTCATGATATGCTACTCCTTTTCTATTCTCAATACTAAAATTTGTTGCTCTAAGTCCAATATATTTCCAAAGATATTTAAAATTTCTTCTTTCTCTCTTTCATCTAACAACTTTCTAATATTTTCAAATACTCTACTTGTAAGCTCTTCCAATTCATTCTTCTCATTAATCATATAATATCACCTTGTTATATTTTTTAGATTTTACTTACTTATTAAATCATATATAAAAGATATAATAATCTAGCTTGCTACCTAGGTAGCAAGTCAACTTATTACACTGTAATAAGCTATATTACTAGGGGTAAAAATCTATATTTTTCATAATAATAAAAAGCTTCAAACCATTTAACTTACTGGTTTGAAGCTTTTTTTGTATTAATTATCTATTAGATTATCATTAAGTTATCTTAAGTGTCCAATCCTCACAGTTCCAAATATCTGTAACTACATCTCTATAAAATTAAGGTTCATGGGATACAAGTAAAAATAACTCCCTTATATCCCTTCAATGCTCTCTTAAGTTCATATCATTACCATAAGCATCTATAGATTTAAACATCCATACATTTTCTCATGATAAACTCAAAGTGTATATCCTTAGAAGAATCAATAAGATACTCTTCATGTACTGGTGCTCCCCAACTATCATCACCACCAACACCCATTTGTTTTGCTGCAATAGTTACTACAGTGTAATTTATTTCTGGTAGTTCATAATGATGAAGTGCATTTTGAAGTTCAAATGCTGTGTATGGTGATACCCCTAATTCAAAAGGAATATCCTCATAAACAAATTCAATTCCAAAGCCATTTTTATCTTTTACTTTAGCCCATCTCACTCCAGTATGATTTCCACTTTCTTGAGGTACAATGTAATTAGACACATTTTCAACTACAGATTTTTCATAAATGCCAAGCTTAGCACCATGAAGTCTATCTACATAATTCTCATCTGGACCCATGCCATACCACTTAAAAGTATCATAGTCAGCTGATAACTTAATAGCTAGTCCGAATATAGGAAGTTCTGGTAGTCCTTGAACTCCTTTATAGTCACAACTTACTTTAATTTCTCCATTACTATAAACAGTATAATTAACTTTAACTTCAACTTGTGGAGTTGTTGGTACCATATAAGTGTATTTTATTGTAACATCATTCTCATGTTCATCTACTTCAACATTAGAATGACGTTGGAACATACTTGCTTGGAGCCATTGTCCACACCTAAATCCGTGAGAATTTCCTTTATCATTGTCTGTCATTGCTCTCCAATATATAGGCATTGGTGCACGGGTTATCATCTCTTTCCCATCATATCTAAGCGATACTATTCCACCTTCTTGTCTTGAAAATAGAACACTGAAATTTTCATTTTTAACACCAATATTTATATCACCATGAATTACTTTAAATTTATTTTGTTTTATTTTAGGCTCTTCTTCCTTTATAGAAAAAACATATTGACCAAAAGCTACTATATGCTGATCACTAGCCCAAAGGTTATCATTCTTTAGCTTGAAACAAGCATTTAATGAGTATTCTCCCCCTGCACTCACTTCTGGTAATTTAAATTCAATATACTTTTCTTCTCCTGCTTTAATGACTACATCTATAAAATCCTTATAAATTTCTTTACCATTAAAATCTAAGGAGTATTCTAATATATAGTCTGAAGTGTCTATAAATAAGTTTTTATTTATAATCTTAACTCCTTTTTTATCTACTGCTAACTTTATATTTTCATAAAGTTTCTTTACTTCTTGTGCTTTTGGAGAAATGGTTCTATCTGCATATACTATTCCATTCCCACAGAAATTATAATCTGTTGGTCTATCATCAAAATCTCCTCCATAAGCTAAAACCTCATTACCGAACCTATCCTTTTTAACTACAAATTGATCTATGTAGTCCCAAATAAAACCACCTTGATATAAATCATATTTATCTTCTAATTCAATGTACTTATGCATTGCTCCACAGGAATTCCCCATAGCATGCATATATTCACAATTTATATATGGCTTTTGTGGATTATTTTTTAAATATTCTTCTATCTCGTAGACCTTAGCATACATTCTACTTTCCATGTCACTTGTTTCATTAAAACTTCTATCATGAAATATTCCTTCATAGTGAACTAATCTTGAAGGGTCTTTCTCTCTAAAATATTGTGACATCTTATATATAACGTTTCCACCAAAAGATTCATTTCCACAAGACCATATTAATATAGATGGATGATTTTTATCTCTTTCCACCATAGAAACAGCTCTATCTAATACAATATCTAGCCACTCTTCCCTATTTCCTGGAACAACCCAATCTGGTTTCACTTGACCCATCTTTTGCCAAGAGCCATGGGTTTCTAGGTTAGTTTCGTCTATAAGATATATACCATACTCATCACAAAGCTCATACCAATAACTTTGATTAGGATAATGGGATGTCCTTACTGCATTTATATTATTTTGTTTTAAGAATTTTATATCCCAAAGCATGTCCTCTTTAGTTATTGCTCTTCCTCTGTGGCAATTAAACTCATGACGATTTATACCTTTAAATACTATTCGTTTACCATTTAAGTGCATAATCTTATTTATCATTTCAAATTGTCTAAAGCCAACTTTTTCTGGAACAATCTCCACTATAGTTCCTTTATCATCTCTAACAGCAATAGTTAGATTATACAAATATGGTTCTTCAGCACTCCAAGCTTTCACATTAGTTACATTTAACTTTAAACTCATAATCTCAGATAATGGAGTTCCTTTAGAACTTGCAACAACTACTCCTTTTTTATCCTTCAACTCTAAATCTATAGAACCATTTATCTGTCCTTCTAATTTAAGATCTAGTTTTAAATCTGCATTTTTATAATCTTTATCCAAAGGTGTTTGTATAAAAATATCTTGGACATGTGTATTAGGAACAGAGTATATATATACATCTCTAAAAATTCCTGAAAAACGCCAAAAATCTTGATCTTCTAGCCAGCTTCCAGTTGATCTTTTATATACCTCAACTGCAAGTTTATTTTCTCCCTCTTTAATATATGGAGTTAACTCAAATTCTGCTGGTGTAAAGCTATCTTCACTATAACCTATAAATTTACCATTTAACCAAACATAAAAGGCACTTTCAACACCTTGAAAAGAAATATTTATGTTCTTTCTATTTATATTTTCGTTAAGATTAAAGTACTTAACATAACTTCCTACTGGATTATATTCCTCTGACACCTCAGGTGGTCTAAGACAGCTATGTCCATCCCAAGGATACATAGTGTTTATATATTGAAGTTTATCATGGCCTTGAGTCTGAATATGACCTGGTACAGCTATATCTTTCCATGAATAACAATCAAATTCTGGTTCATAAAAATTTTTAACCCTAGAACTTGGATTTAATGCAAAACTAAACTTCCAATTTCCATTTAAGCTTTGCCTCAGTGTCATTTCTCCGTTTTTTGCTTCTTCTTCAGTTATATAGTATTTATGGTCTGAATGAGCTTTAAGCCTATTAACAGCAAATACTGATGTATCAGAAAGCCAATCAATACTTGAAGTACTATACTTCATAAATGTTCCTCCCTTTTATGATATTGTAATTTTTAAATAAACTAACCTTTAACAGACCCTAACATACCTGCAACGAAATGCTTCTGCATCACAAAAAATATTATTGCTGTAGGAAGAGTTGCAATTACAATTCCTGCCATAATCATTCCAAGATCTGGTGTATATGAAGAATTCATAGTAGCAATAATTAATGGAACTGTCCTTTTTTCTGGACTTTGTAATGCTATAAGTGGCCACATATAATTATTCCAACTAGTCATAAATGTAATAATAGCTGCTGCTGCATAAGTAGATTTCATAGTAGGAAAATAAATTTTTGTAAATATTCCAAGTTCACTTAATCCATCAATACGCCCTGCTTCCAAGATTTCTTTTGGGAAAGCCTTTGTATTCTGTCTAAAGAAGAATATTAAAAAGGCTGTAGAAATAGTAGGAATTATTACTGCAGCTGCTGTATTTAACCCAAATACCTTAAAGCTACTAAACATTTTAAATAGTGGTATCATTAATGCAGCAAAAGGGACCATCATAGATAATAATAACATATTAAAAATTCTATCTCTAAATTTATTTCTAAATATTTCAAAACCATATCCAGCTAAAGAGCACACAATTAAAGATATTATAGTGGTTAAAACTGAAATCTTCGCAGAATTCCATAATGCATTGCCAAACCCTAAATCTGATGTAAACAGACTTTTCAAATTTTCAAAAAAATATGCCCCTGGAATCACTGAACCTTTAGTAACATCTATTGATTTATTTGTCATACTGACTATCATCCATAAAAATGGGAAAATTGAAATCAAAGAAGCTATAGCTAAAAATATATATCTAAGTTGGCTTAATATTTTTCTCATTTTTCATCACCTGCCACTTTAAATTGTATTATTGATAATATAACAATCATAAGAACAATGGTATAAGCTACTGCAGCTGCATACCCAAAGTTTGGACTATATTTAAAACTTAAGTTATATATATATTGGGATATTGTTGTTGTTGCATTACCTGGTCCACCATTAGTTATATTCATTACCTCATCAAATAATTGAAGAGTACCTATTGTTGATGTAATAGTAGTAAATAAAATAATAGGTTTCAACATGGGAACAGTAATACTAAAAAATTGTCTTATTCTTGAAGCTCCATCTATTTTTGCTGCTTCATATAAAGCAGGATCAATATTTTGTAAACCAGCTAAATAGAATATCATATTATATCCTGTCCATCTCCAAGTTATAGCTATTATTATTGTAATCTTAGCCCAAAAGGGATCAGTTATCCATCCTATAGGTGAAGATATGAAATGTAAATCTAAAAGAAATTTATTAATTAAGCCAGTATCAGAAAATAAACTTTTAAATATTACAGAATAAGCTACCAAAGAAGTTACACAAGGTAAAAATATAGCGGTTCTAAAAAAGCCCTTTCCTTTGAGAGCCTTATCATTTAGAAGCACAGATATAAATAGAGCTAAAAAAATCATAATAGGCACTTGAACTATTAAATAAATAAATGTATTTTTAACTGAAGTTATAAATATATCATCTGTAAATAAATTTTTATAATTCTTAATTCCAACAAAACTTAAATTATTTCCCAACCCCGACTTTAATGATGTAATAAACGCTTGTACCATTGGATAAAATACAAAAGTTATTATTAATACTATTCCTATAATAGTAAATGCCCAGCCTAGAATATTTCTTCTTGCTTCTAAGGAACCTTTTTTTCTAGTATTTATCATGCTATTAACCTCCTTATTATGAGCTAATCCTTCATTAATCTTACATCTTTAAAAAGATTAGCTCATTAATACTTACTACTTGTTATTTAAGCACAGCAGCCTCTGCTTGCTTTTGAGCATCTTTAAGTGCTGTATCTATATCTGCATTATTTTTAACTATAGATTGAATAACGTCTTTCATTATATCCTCTATGTTATAAGTAAATAGTCCATAATTTACAGCTGGGATTTTTGTTGTCCAATTCGAGAAATCTTCCATTAATTTTTGTCCACCATAAAAATTAATAGCTTTCCCATAGTTCTCTGTAGTTGAAGATGCTTTTAATGTACTTACAAGATTAATTTTATCTGCTAAAGTATTTGCAAGTTCTTTACTAGCACCAAAAGTTTCAGTAACAAAGTCTGAAGCTAATTCTGAATTTCCTACTTTATCTAGAACATACCAGCTTCCTCCTCCTATGTTTGAATAATTTACTGATTTAGAATCCCCACTTAACCTTGGAATAGGAGCAACTGCCCATTTTCCACTTTGATCCTCTGCTTTGTTAATTGAACTTGAAATCCAACAGCCAGTAGGAACAGTTGCAACCTCTCCTTTTTGGAAAGCTGCTACAAATGTATTCCAATCTGAAACTGGTTCAACTATACCTGAATCCATCATTTCTTTATATACTTTTATTCCTGCTTTTAATGATTGGTTATTTTCTAAGTTAACAGTTTTTCCATCTTCTTTTACATACCATTCTCCAGAAGATTGCATCATTATCCTCAATATTCCTAAATCACTAGGATCTAGAGTAAGCATTGCTTTTCCTGTTTTAGCTTTTACCGCTTTACCAATTTCTATATATTTATCCCAAGTCATATTTTTCATATCTTCTGCCTTATATCCAGCTTGCTCTATTAAATCTGTTCTATAAAATAATCCTGCTACTCCACTATCAAAAGGAACTCCATAAGTCTTTCCGTCTAGACTAACAACTGAAAGCTTATAATCCATAAAATCTGACTTATTAACTTTACTTGATAGATCTTTAAAAGCATCTTTATAAGAATTCAAGAAATTCTGAGCCTTATAATCTTCTATGAGAACTATATTAGGTAATCCATCTGTTTTATTAGAACTTAAATTGGTGTTTAATTTTTGCACTATATCGTTTTGTGCCATTTCTACAACCTCTACATCTACATCTGGATGTTCTTTTTGATAAGTTGCTTTTGCTTCATTTGCAGCAACAACATTAAAAGTTCCATCCCAAGCCCATATTACAAGCTTATTATTATCTTCACTAGAAGTAGATTTTTCATCGCTACTGCTTCCACACCCACTAATACATAATGCCATAACAGCAGTCAATGCAATTGCTAGTAATTTTCTTTTCTTCATTTAAAAACCCCCTAAATTCATCTTAAAATTATTGAAACGTTTTCTATAGTTTCTAATCTTATTTTATACAATTTCATTGTAGTTTTTTAGTAATATGTTTATATAAATTTGTTCTATTTTAAGCAAGTTATCTTTTTAGTTAATTTAAAATTAGTAATATTTTTAGATTCTAAAAATATCTTTATATAACTTTACATAACTTCTCTATTAAATATGTTCATTGAAATCGCTAACAATTTACTATATAATGTTACTGGAACTTACTACCAAGCTACTAAACTGGTATAATTTCCTTATTTAATAGTGCAATTAAAATTTAAAAGGATTTGATATGATTGAGTAACTTGTGCAAAATTCTAATTGTAGACGACGAATATATACTAAGACAAGGCATTAAACATTTAGTTGATTGGACTAAAAAAGGTTTTGAAATTGTAGGTGAAGCTTCAAATGGAAAAGAAGCTTTAGAATTAATTCATGAGTTTAAACCTAATATAGTAATTTTAGATGTAGTTATGCCCACTATGGATGGTGTAGAATTATCAAAAGTTATAAAAAAAAACTATCCTGAAATTCAAATAGTAATTTTAAGTGGACATAGTGATTTTGATTATGTAAAAAATACTTTTCAAATCGGTGTAAACGATTATATTCTAAAACCTAAATTAAACCCTGATGATTTTATTTCCCTTTTAGAAAATGTTGCTGGCAAAATTCCTAACTTCGTCTTACCAACTGCTAAAAATAACACTAAATTAAATGTAGACAATCTATTAGCTAAATTAATTTCTGGTTTTGATGTGAATTTAGAATCAGAAAATATTAAAAAAATTTTTCCTCATACTTCTTATTGTATTATAGGAGAAAATATTAAAAAATTATCAAATATAAGCTCTATAAGTACTTCATTTATTAATAATATTTTGTTAAAGGCTGCAAGAAATAATTTAAGTGATGTGGTATATTATGAAATCCACTTAAACAGTGATCTATTCTTAATGTTACTAAATTTCCCTGAAGAAAATTATGAGAATGTTTTACAAAAAATAAATTATATGATTTCAGAAATAAAAAAAGAGATTCCTAAAATATTTTTTGTACTAAGCAATACATTTGCTTCCCTACACCAATTAAAGAGCACTTATACAAATAATTTTAAGCCATTATTTGATTACAAGTTTTATTTTAAAGATATTAATCTTCTTTATTATGGACAACTTCAACATAATAGATCAAAGAAAAAGTTTGATTTTAAATATTACTCTGACCAGATTTATATGTTGAATATAGATACTGCATTAAAATACTTAAAAGATTATATTTATATTTCAATAGAAAATTGTAGTAACACAGAATTTGAACTAAAAACCCTTCTTCAAAATGCCTTGTACAATTTTATAAATATATTGGATGAGATAGACTTTAATGTTGATGAACTTCAAAATTCAAAAATAGAATATTTTCAAATGATTGATGAAACACAATCTAGTGATGAATTACTTAATTTATTTGATAAAATTACAAAAAACATTAATAAGTCAATAGAAAATAACCAAAAGCAAATGAATAACCAAGTAATTAATAGAATTATTAACTACATTTCAGAACACTATAAAGAACAATTACATTTAAAACAAGTAGCTGATAAATTCCACTTTAACTATTATTACTTATCATCATATTTTAGCTATCATAACAAGGAAGGATTTAGCGAATATGTTAATAAAATTCGTGTAGAAAAAGCTGTTGAACTATTAATGAATGAAAAAATTCCTGTTTCAGAAATAAGCTTTATGGTTGGATACTCAGATCACAGTTATTTTTGTAAAGTGTTTAAAAAGTTTAAAAATATTACACCAAGTAAATTTAGAAGAAATGTTATAAGCAATAAAGTAGGTGATACTTATGAATAAAATTATAAAAAAATTTAAAAAGAATAGTTTATTTTTTAAACTCACATTAATTATGGTAATTAGCAGTGTTAGCATTTCCAGCATCACTGCATTAATAATAATGAATATCTCCAAAAATCTTTTTATTAATAATTTTAGCATTGCAAATAGTAAATCTATGACCCAAATACAATTAAATACTCAAGCTTTAAATGATAGATTAATAAATGTTATGAATACTATAAATAATAGTTGGACATTTAGAAAATTTCTTACTGGCACAAACTATAGTTCAAAGGAATATTTTACTTTATTGTATGATTTGCAAGAGAGCATTAAATCAAGTAAACCTGTACTTGAAAATGAAGATATTAATTTTTTGGTGGTTGGAAATAATAATTCAACATATTTATTAAACTCTGATTTATTAACCACAGATGCAAATGATATCAAAGAAAATCAAATAACTAAAAATTCTCTTAAAAATCCAGATAACATACTTTATCAGTATAGTAATTCAGGTTTTACCAACACTACACAAAAAGGTAACTTTATAATATCTACAAAAGTATTACATGACCAAAGCACAAAGCAACAGTTTGGTATGTTATATATGATTATAAAAGAAAATGTGTTTAGCAAGTTCTATTCAAATTTCACAACAACAGGCAATGATATTCTAGTAATGTCAACAGATGGGACAATCGTTTCTTCTAGCAAAGAAGATATTATTGGTGAAAAAAATACAAATATACTTAACATAGCTAAAAATATAACTACTAATAAACTCAAGTCCCAAAGTGTTAATTTAGAGGAAAAAAATTATACTATTTTAGCTGAATATATGCCTATGTATGATTTCTATTTGATTAACACTATAGATACAAAATTAGCTTTAGAAGATATGTATAACATTGATGAAATAGTTTTTGCTTGTTCAGCTATAATATCCATATCAATTTTAATATTATTTATAATTACTAGAAGAACTATAAACCCATTAAGAGTTTTGGTAAAAGAAATGTCTAAAGTAACTGAAGGTAATTTGAATCATCGTGTAAATCTTGAGGGATGTTATGAAATCAAAAAATTAAGTAACTCCTTCAACTATATGTTAGATGGACTAAATGATTATTTAGAAAAACTTTTAATAGCTGAAAGAAATCAAAGAAAATCTGAATTATCAGCTCTTCAGATGCAAATTAATCCTCATTTTATTTACAATACATTAGCTTGCATAAAATGGCTAGTATTAAAAGGGGAAAAAGAAAATGCAAGCACTACCATAGATTCTTTTATTTCTTTACTACAAAATATAATTAGTGATACTAGTGAAACCATCACTATATCTAAAGAAATAGAAAATCTAAAAAATTACGTTTTTATAAGTGAAACTAGATATGGCGATAAAATTAAAGTTAGTTTTCATGTATTTCCAAAGTGCAATGATTATAAATTGCCAAAGCTAATATTACAGCCTTTTATTGAAAATGCATTCTTTCATGGATTTTCTGAAAATCAAGAAGGACACATACATGTTTTTATATCTGAAAAGAATAATAAATTACTTTGTGAAGTAGCAGATAATGGTATAGGTATGGATGAAAATCAAGTATTGAATCTCTATTCTTCAACTTCTTCTAATCATAAACATTTCACAGGTATAGGAATTAGAAATGTGGATGATAGAATTAAACTTCTTTATGGAGATGAATATGGAATAAAGATTCATAGTAAAGTAGGCACTGGAACTACCATTAATATTTCTTTACCTTTAATTAAGGGACATGAAAATAAATAACAAGTCCAAATTTGCTATGAATATTTTTCATCAGGCAAGGAAGCAGATTGCTCTCATCACGAGGTATTAGGGCAATCTGCTGACATTCCCTAGAGCTAAAAAGTCTTTAACAAGTTAAATATTCTTAAACATCAAAACGGTCTGCATTCATTACCTTATTCCATGCTACTACAAAATCTTGTATGAACTTTTCTTCATTGCCTTTAGATGCGTAAACCTCTGCAACTGCACGAAGCTCAGAATTTGAACCGAATATAAGGTCAACTCTTGTTGCTGTCCATTTCACACTTCCTGTTTGTCTATCATAACCTACAAACATTTCCTTAATATCAGGTAAAGCCTTCCACTCAGTATTAATATCAAGAAGGTTTACAAAGAAATCATTTGTAAGACATTCTTCTCTATTTGTAAACACCCCATCCTGTGACTCCTTATAATTAGTGTTTAAAACACGCATACCACCAATTAATACTGTCATTTCTGGAATAGTTAGTGATAATAGTTGTGCTCTATCTATTAACATTTCATCTGATGTTCCTTCATAACTGTCTTTCATATAATTTCTAAATCCATCCCCCTTAGGTTCAAGAACACTAAATGACTTTATATCTGTTTGCTCTTGTGTTGCATCAGTTCGTCCTGGAGTAAAAGGAACAGTTATGTTGTACCCTGCATTTTGGGCAGCTTGCTCTATTCCAACACATCCACCTAATATAATAATATCAGCTAAAGAAACCTTCCTATCCTTTGAGTGTGAACTATTAAAACTACTTTGAATTTTTTCTAGAGTTTTTAACACCTTGTTAAGTCTTTCTGGTTCATTAGATTCCCATTCTCTTTGTGGCTTTAAGCGTATTCTTCCTCCATTTGCTCCTCCACGCTTATCTGACCCACGAAATGTTGATGCAGATTCCCATGCTGTTGTTACAAGGTCTGATATTGATAAGCCTGAATCTAAAATCTTTTTCTTAAGCTCTGAAATATTCTTTTTATTAATCAATCTATAATTAGCTTTTGGTACTGGGTCTTGCCAAATAAAGCTTTCTTTTGGAACTTCTGGCCCAAGATATCTTGATATTGGTCCCATGTCTCTATGGGTTAATTTGAACCAAGCACGAGCAAAATCCTCCTCAAACTTTTGAGGATTTTCTAGATAATCCTTTGCTATTGCTCTATAAATAGGATCATGAATAAGGGCTAAATCTGCTGTGGTCATCATTGGTCTATGCTTTTTTAATGAATCATAAGCATCAACTACCATATCCTTTTCATCCACATCCTTAGCTAACCATTGGTATGCTCCTGCTGGACTTTTAACTAATTCCCACTCATATTTAAATAATGTTTTTAAGTAACCCATTGTCCACTTTGTTGGTTCAGCCTTCCATGCACCTTCAAGCCCACTACTTATGGTATCTGGCCCTTTACCAGTTTTATAGCTATTTTGCCAACCCAACCCTTGCTGTTCAATAGGTGTAGCTTCTGGCTCTAGTCCAACATTGTTGGGTGATGCAGCCCCATGACATTTACCAAAAGTATGTCCACCTGCTATAAGCGCAACAGTTTCCTCATCACTCATTGCCATACGAGAGAATGTTTCCCTTACTTCTTTCACTGATGCCTTAGGGTCAGGGTTTCCATTTGGTCCCTCTGGATTTACATAAATTAATCCCATTTGTACAGCTGCTAGAGGATTTTCAAGCTCTTTCTCTTCTTTATTACGTTCATCTCCAAGCCATTGTTTTTCACTCCCCCAGTAAATATCTTCCTGTGGTTCCCAAACATCCTCTCTTCCACCACCAAAACCAATTGTCTTTAGTCCCATAGATTCAAATGCACAATTACCTGCTAATATCATAAGATCAGCCCAAGATATTCTATTTCCATATTTCTTTTTGATTGGCCAAAGTAAACGACGTGCTTTATCTAAATTTATATTATCTGGCCAGCTATTAAGTGGCGGAAAACGTTGCAAGCCTTGCCCTCCACCTCCTCTACCATCACCAACTCTATAAGTTCCAGCACTATGCCAAGCCATCCTAATAAAGAATGGTCCATAGTGACCATAATCAGCAGGCCACCATTCCTTAGAATCTGTCATTAACTTATATAAATCATTCTTTAGTTCATAATAATCTAATTTTTTAAATTCTTCAGCGTAGTTAAAACTTTTAGACATAGGATTGCTTAGTTCTGAGTTTTGACGAAGAATATTAAGCTTAAGCTGCTTTGGCCACCAATACTCATTAGTTGTTCCCTCACTTGCTACTGCTTTGCTTGTTCTTCCTGTCACTGGACATTTCCCTTCTAACATAACTCCATCCTCCTTACATTTCTTCTCTACCTACCTGCACACCTACTTAATTTACGTATACATCTAGGTAATGTAGCCTTTCTCGTATAAATACTATTACAGTAAATTATATAAATATATAACTAGTACTATGAGTACATTGGCAAACAACATTGAGTAATAAACTTAGATTCGGCAAGTAGATACAAAAATAAGGATAAAAAGCAACTTACATACTGATATTTGCAACATGATTTCATAGCAATTGTCATGATATAAAGTATGTGTTATCCTTTTTTTGGAAGGGGTGAATTTATGAAAGTTTTAGTGATTGAGGATTCTCAAATTCAAGACATTGAAATAAAAATTGTATGTCCACAAAGAACAAAATATGTAGAACACTTAGTCTCAACTTTAACAGAAGAACAAGTAACTATAAAAGGAAAAATGGACAATGAATATACTAAAATCTTTCTACAAGATATTTATTATTTTGAAGTTGTTGATAATAAAACTTTTATTTATTGTAATAAGTCTGTATATCAAAGCGATATGAAATTGTATGAATTAGAGAAATATTTAGCAAATACTTCATTTAGTAGAATAAATAAATCCTGTATTTTGAATATTTCGAAATTAAAAAAAGTAAAAAGTCAGATAAATGGAAGGCTGCTTGCTACCTTATCAAATGAAGAAAATCTTATCATTAATCGTAGTTATGTGGCTGAAATAAAACGAATATTAAAAATATAAGAAATTTAATCATGGAGGAAATTATGAAAAAATTTAATCAGTATTTTTATGGCGGCTGTGTTGCCTTTACTGTAATGAATATTATTACTATTATTCTGCACATTATTAATCATGAAGAAACTATTAATGTTAAATCACAAATTAGTCTAATTGCTGTTATACTATTGGTCCAAATAGTTTTATATTTAACTGAAAATATTGAAATTAAATATCCACCCCTTCAAATTTTTATAGACTTCATAATAACAGTTATAATAACATTTGTTGTTGGCCTTCCAACCAAACTTCTTAACATTTTTTCTGCTGGTTCTGTAATAGAAATTATAATTATAATTTCTATAGTTTATGTGATTACCTTCCTAAGTT
Source organism: Clostridium sp. SHJSY1 (assembly GCF_031626875.1). NCBI lineage: Bacteria > Bacillati > Bacillota > Clostridia > Eubacteriales > Clostridiaceae > Clostridium > Clostridium sp. SHJSY1. The sequence goes on along the minus strand of NZ_JANDMF010000034.1, from coordinate 32,827 downwards.
TATATAAAAATAGTACAAATGATGCAAATGATATAAACAAAAAATTACAAGAGAATAAATAATTAATTATAAAAATTTTCCATGAAAGAAGGTTTCTCTATGTATTTATTTGGTGACACATATTTTGAATTACCTGTAATCAAAAATGTATTTCAAGCAGTATTTATATCTTTTATTGTTTCAGAAATGTTAATTTGGTTTTTTACTTCTATTAATAATAGAAAGTGTTGTGAAAATAAAGAAAAAGGAGATAAAAATTCTTGTCTACTACTAGTCCTTGGTGTCTTATCTACAATTTTTTTCAATGTAGCTTGCCGAAAATATATTCTTTTTCTTACTACTCCTGTATTTCTGTTCTGGATAGGAACTATATTCATTGTAGCTGGAGTTTTTCTTAGAATATACTCTGTATGGACTTTAGGTAAATTTTTCACATTATCTGTACAAGTTACATCAGAACAAAAAATAATTCAAACTGGTCCTTATAAATATTTAAGGCATCCATCATATAGCGGAAGTATACTATCTCTTATAGGAATATCATTTTGTTTTAGAAATATTATTGGGATAATTCTAACTATAGCTATTATTGCAATTATTTATAAGTATCGAATTAGAGTAGAAGAAAAAATGTTAGAAAAAACATTTTCTGATTCATATAAAGAATATAAAAAAAGAACAAAAAAGATAATTCCATTCATTTGGTAAGATAAAACTAACTATAGTGATACTCTAAAATATGCTATTATTGATAATATATATGCAGAATGATAATATATGATTGTTAAGAAGAAGGAATAAAAGATTACAAAGGAGAATTAAAATGGACATGCAATTAGTTATGCTAGGAACAGGACATGCAATGGTAACAAAATGTTATAATACGTGTTTTGCATTTAGAAATGATAATGAATATTTAATGGTTGATGCAGGTGGTGGTAATGGAATTATGGCTCAATTAGAAAAAGCAGAAATTCCATATACTAATATTCATAATATGATTGTTACACATGGACATACAGACCATGTTCTTGGTGTTATATGGATGGTAAGAAAAATAGCTACATTAATATCTAATAACAAGTATACTGGAGAATTCACTATATATTGTCATGATGAATTAGTCAAAACTATAACTACTTTTTGTGAGTTGACTCTTCCAGGTAAATTATTCAACTTGATTGGAAATGGTATTACTATTCGTGAAGTAGTAAATGGTGAACAAATTAAAATTATGGGTATAGATGTTCAGTTTTTTGATATAGCTTCTAAAAAGCAAAAACAATTTGGATTCTCTACAACACTTCCAAACGGAAAGAAATTGGCTTGTCTTGGAGATGAACCATATAATGAATCTAATAAAATCTATGTTGAAAACTGTGATTGGATGCTTTCTGAAGCTTATTGCTTATATAGTGATAAAGATATTTTTAAACCATATGAAAAATATCACAGCACAGCACTTGATGCTGGTAAATTAGCTGAACAATTAAATATAAAAAATCTACTTCTATATCATACTGAAGATAGTAATCTTATAGAAAGAAAAATGAGATATACAAATGAAGCTAAAACAGTTTTCAGTGGAAATGTTTTTGTCCCAAATGATTTAGAAAAAATCCAGCTTTAAGCTATTTTTTAACTATATATATTGAAGAATTTTTTTTTATATTAGGCAAGATAAATATAATCAAATTTTATTTATCTTGCCTATATTTTTTAGGGCTCTTTCCTTTTACTTTCTTAAATATCTTGGAAAAAGCAAGTGGATCATTATACCCTACTGATCTAGATATATCACTAATAGTAAGCGCTTCATTTTTCATAAGTTCACAAGCTTTGTTTATTCTATATTTTATTAAATATTCTTGTGGAGAAATCCCAAAGTTTTCTCTAAAAAAAGAGCTAAAATAATTTTTATTTAAACCTATACTCTCAGCTATTTCACTAATCTTAATTTTTCTAGCAAAATTTCTATCTATATACTGCAAGGTTTTCTTTATATATATATCCTTATAACTGCTACCTAATTCAACATTCTTTTCTGCCTTCTCAATTAATTCTGATAAAAAGATGCTTAATAATCCTTGCAGTCTCAATTCTCTGCCATATTTTAATTTTGCAGCTTCTCTCATATTTTCAAAACATTTTTCCACAAAATTACTTTGTTTATATTCAAATATAGGATTATATCTGTCTAAACCAGCAAATTCCAAATAATTTTCTGCTTTAATCCCTCTAAAGCCTATCCAGGTATATGTCCATGGAGTTTTATCATTAGCCTCATAGTAGGTAATAACATCTGGGCATATAAGAAATCCCTGATTTTTATGTAATTTATATGACTTTCCATCTACATAAAAAGTACCACTTCCCTCAAGTATATAATGTATTAAAAAATGATCTCTGACAGCTGGTCCATACGAATGTGATTCCTTACATTTTTCCATACCGCCTTGATATACTATAAGATCAACACCTTCTTGATTTCCAGTTAAAAATTGAACTATATCAGTATTCTCTTCCATATGAATTTTCCACTGCCTTTCTATCAGAATATAAATATCTTAAATTATACCATGTTTATATTATCATATTCCATTCTATTTTTATGTGACAGTTTTATAATTAATCTTATTAAGAAGTTACTTTAAATAATGAAAGGCAGGTTCTAATATGAGTATAACTTATAATGAAACAACAAAAGTTTTCCACTTGCAAGCTAAAAATTCTAGTTACATTTTCCAAGTACACAAAAATGGTTATTTATCTCATTTATATTGGGGAAGAAAACTAAAAAAAGCAAATGCAGATGAATTATTAGCTGTAAGAGCTAGATGCTCCTTTTCAGCAAATCCAGATCCTAATGACCTAGTTTTAACACTTGATACTCTGCCACAGGAGTATCCATCATACGGAAATACTGACCTTCGTTCTCCAGCATATTCAGTTCAGTTAGAAAATGGTACAACTATAACCGACCTTAGATATCAATCTCATAGGATCATTAAAGGAAAACCTTCCTTAGAAGGATTGCCAGCTACTTATGTAGAAAAAGACCAGGAAGCTGAAACTTTAGAGATTACATTAATAGATTCTTTAATTGGACTAAAAGCTATTCTCTCTTACACAGCTTATAAAAACTATGATGCTATTACAAGAAATGTACGCTTTATAAATGCAGGAACTACAAAGCTTAAACTTCTTCGTGGATTAAGCATGAGTGTGGATTTTAATAATTCCAATTATGATTTTATGCACCTTTATGGCTCATGGGCAAGAGAAAGACACATAGAAAGAAGACCTCTTTTTAAAGGTACTCAATCTATTGAAAGTAGAAGAGGTGCAAGTGGCCACCAGCATAACCCATTTATTGCTCTTTTAAGTAAAGATGCTACAGAAGATTATGGGGATGTCTATGGCTTTAGCTTAGTTTATAGTGGTAATTTTCTAGCTCAAGCTGAAGTTGATCAATATGAAACTACAAGGATATCTCTTGGAATAAATCCATTTGATTTTACTTTGGCTTTAAATGAAAAAGAATCTTTCCAAACTCCTGAAGTTGTAATGGTTTATTCTTCAAATGGTTTAGGTGATATGTCTAGAACCTACCATAAGCTTTACCGTGAAAGATTATGCAAAGGTAAATTTAGAGATAAGACAAGACCAATCCTTGTAAACAATTGGGAAGCTACTTATTTTGACTTTACTGCTGAAAAAATTGAGGATATTGCAAAGGTTGGGAAAGAACTTGGCATAGAACTTTTTGTGCTAGATGATGGCTGGTTTGGAAAAAGAGACAATGATGATTCTTCACTTGGAGACTGGTCTGTTAATAAGCGAAAACTTCCTAATGGATTAGATGATTTAGCAAATAGAGTAAATGATATTGGATTACAATTTGGACTATGGTTTGAACCTGAAATGGTATCTCCTAATAGTGATTTGTATAGAGCTCATCCTGATTGGTGTTTACATGTTCCAAATAGAAGTCCTTCAGAAGGTAGAAAACAATTAATATTAGACTTATCTAGAAAAGATGTTTGTGATTATATTATTAAATCCATATCAGATATTCTAAGTAATGTTAATATAAGCTATGTAAAATGGGATATGAATCGAAACATGACTGAAATTGGTTCACAGCTTTTACCTATAGAAAGACAAAGAGAAACAGCTCATAGATATATGTTAGGATTATATAGAGTCATGAATGAAATTACATCAAGCTTCCCTAATGTATTATTTGAAAGTTGTTCTGGTGGTGGTGGTCGTTTTGATCCAGGTATGCTATTCTATATGCCTCAAACTTGGACTAGTGATGATACAGATGCAGTAGAAAGATTAAAAATACAATATGGTACAAGCATTGTATACCCTATTAGTACTATGGGCTCCCATGTTTCTGCAATTCCAAATCACCAAGTTCATAGAAATACTTCTCTAAAAATGAGAGGAGATGTTGCTATGTCAGGTAACTTGGGTTATGAATTAGATTTAACAAAATTTACTGATGGAGAAAAAGAAGAAGTTAAAGCTCAAATATCACAATACAAAGAGTTAAGAGAACTTATCCAATTTGGAGAAATGTATCGTCTTTTAAGTCCTTTTGAAGGTAATGAAGCTGCGTGGATGTTTGTATCAGAAGATAAGACTGAAGCTCTTGTATCATACTTTAGAGTTCTTGCATCACCAAATGGCTCAATAAAAAGACTTAAATTAAAAGGATTAGATTCAGAGAAAGAATACTTAGTGTCAGATAAAGATAGTATCTATGGTGGCGATGAGTTAATGTATGCAGGTCTTATCATCCCTGATTTACAAGGAGATTATCAAAGTGTTGTATGGCATTTAAATGGTATTTCAAATATATGTTTATCAACTAAATAAAAGTATATTATTATGGCTCAACATATTTTAATGTTGAGCCATAATATTTTTTTAGTAAAAGGTTTTAATATGGATACTATATTAAATTTAATTTTACAAATGCTTTATATAATCCATCCTTATCAACATCATCTGTAATATAATCAGCCATTTCCTTAATTTCCTTTCCTCCACTTCCCATTGCAACACCATATGCACAATAAGATAGCATTGGAATATCAACTTTTGCATCACCAAATGCAATGGTATCAGATATATCTGCTTTTAGATGTTTTAGTAAATGTTCAATGGAATTTGCCTTGTTAATTCCCTTTACACCTAAATCTCCAAAAAGTGCTTCTTCACCTTTTCCTCCCCAAGTCCTACACTCTAAATCAGGGAATTCATCTTTGGTATCCAAAAAATCCTGATAAGAATCTAAAACATAACTAACTTTATTTAAATCATCTCTATATAGATTTTCATTAAAAATCATCTCAGGGAAAGCTTTACGCACCGTAACCTCTTCTGATTGATTTTTGCCTTTTCTCTTTGTATATTCTTTTATAGTAGAATCTGCTCTAGTTTCAAAATTTTCACTAGCAAATAAGCCATTATTGCTTTCAAGATAAAACTCAAGACCACGAGAATGTAGCCAATCCACAATCCTCTTGCACTGCTCTTTTGTAATTAGTTGATGCATTATCACATTATTATTATCTTCAACATAGCTTCCATTTCCACCTATCATTCCATCTAATCCAATATCCCAAAGATTTTGATAAACCTCTGCCCTGCTTCTTCCTGTACTTATATATACCTTATGTCCGTTTTTTCTTGCTTTTCTAATTGCCTGAATAGCTGATTCTGGGATATTATTTTCATAGTCTACCAATGTTCCATCTACATCAATAAATATTATCTTACTCATATTCTACCTCTTATTTATTCTAAAATCATTAAAGCCTGACCTGTCTTTACTTGCTGCCCTTCTTTAACAAATAATTTTTTAACTTTACCTGGAACAGAAGTATTGATTATTGTTTCCATTTTCATAGCTTCAACCACTATAACATTTTGATTTTCTTCAACTGTATCCCCTTCTGCAACCAGTACCTTTACAACTGTTCCTGGAATACTTGAACCTATCTCATATTTATTACTTGGGTCTGCCATTGGAACTTCAATAGTTTCTGCTTTAACTGTACTTAATTTATCTTGTATTTTAATTTCTTTTCTGTTACCATTTACTTCAAATTCAACAGTTCTCTTACCTTCATTATCAAGCTTACTTATTTCAAGCAATTTAATAATTAATACTTTACCTTCAGATACTTCAATTTCACAAGTCTCACCTTCATTTAATCCATGGAAGAAGATATCACTACCCATTCTCTTTAAGTTTCCATACTCTTTAACATTTTTCATATATTCATCAAAAACATCTGGATAAAGAGCATAACTTAAGATTTCTTTCCTTGAAGAATCTATATTAAATTTTTCGTCTAAATGTTTTTTAATCTTATCAAAATCTTCTGGTGGAAGAAGTTCTCCTGGTCTACAAGTTATTGGCTCTTCCTTTTTAAGAACTAGCTTTTGTAATTCTTTAGGAAATCCTCCCATTGGTTGACCCATCATACCTTTAAAGTAAGCTGTAACAGAATCTGGGTAAGCCATACCTTTTCCTTTTTCAACGATATTTTCAGGTGTTAAATCATTTTTAACCATAAATATTGCCATGTCACCTACCATCTTTGAAGAAGGAGTAACTTTAACAATATCCCCAACCATATCATTTACTTTCTTATACATACTTTTTATCTCATTAAATCTATGTCCTAATCCAAAACTTTCAACTTGAGGTTTTAAGTTTGAATATTGCCCTCCTGGTATTTCATACTTATAGATTTCAGCACTTCCTGATTTCAAATCAGATTCAAAGGCTTCATATACAGGTCTAACAGCACCCCAATAATCTGATATCTTTTGAATACCCTCTAAATTAATTCCTGTATCTCTATCTGTATTCTTTAATGCTGCAACTACAGAATTTAGTGCAGGTTGACTTGTTAATCCTGACATACTATTAAATGCTGTATCTACTATATCAACACCAGCTTCAGCAGCCATTAATACTGTAGCAACACCGTTTCCTGTTGTATCATGAGTATGAAGATGTATAGGCATTGAAACTTCTTCTTTTAAAGCTTTAATCAACTTAAATGCTGCATAAGGTTTCAATAAAGCTGACATATCCTTTATAGCAAGTATATGAGCTCCTGTCTTTTCAATCTCCTTTGCCATCTTAATATAATAATCTAAATTATACTTATCTTTCTTATTATCTAAAATATCTCCAGTATAGCATATACAAGCCTCTGCTATCTTACCATTTTTAATAACTTCATCAATTGCAACTTCCATTCCCTTTATCCAGTTTAAAGAATCAAATATTCTAAATACATCTATACCTGAATTAGCTGATTCTTTAATAAACTCTCTAATAACGTTATCTGGATAATTCTTATATCCAACTCCATTTGCTCCTCTAATTAACATTTGGAATAATACGTTAGGAATTCTTTTTCTAAGCTCTGTTAGCCTTTCCCAAGGATCTTCCTTTAAGAATCTATATGCTACATCAAAAGTAGCTCCTCCCCACATTTCATATGAGAATAAATCCTTTCCATGTGCTGCCGAAGCCTGAGCAATTTTAATCATATCTGTACTTCTTACTCTTGTAGCCATTAATGATTGATGAGCATCTCTCATTGTTGTATCTGTAAGTAGCAACTTATTTTGCTCTTTTATCCACTTCACAACTCCATCAGGACCTTGTGTATCTAATATTTGCTTTGTTCCACTTAATGGTTCTGTCAAATGTATCTTAGGCACCTTAGGAACGTCAAAATCCTTTTTAGTACCTAGAGTTTCATTTACAACTTTATTTCCTATGTACTTAAGTATAGTTAATTCACTATCAACCTTTGGTGTTGTTAGGAAAAGGTCTGGATTATCTGCTATAAAGTTTGTATCACATTCTCCATTTAAGAATGTTGGATGATTTAATACATTAATTACAAAGTCTACATTTGTCTTTACACCATTTATAACAAATTCTTTTATTGCACGAATAGCTTTTCTTGAAGCATCATTAAAGTTTCTTGAATAAGCTGATGTTTTAACAAGTAAGCTATCATAATATGGACTTATAATTGCTCCTGTAAAACCATTTCCCCCATCAAGTCTAATTCCAAAACCTGAACCTGTTATGTACTCTTCAATTTTCCCTGTATCTGGTGCAAAGTTATTAGATGGATCTTCTGTAGTTATCCTACATTGTATTGCATATCCTCTTGTTTTTACATCATCTTGACTAAATATTCCTATTTCTTTAGACTTTAAGCCATAACCTTCTGCTACTAAAATCTGACTTTGTACAAGGTCTATTCCTGTAACTAATTCTGTTATAGTATGCTCAACTTGTATTCTTGGATTCATTTCTATAAAGTAATGATTACCATGAGCATCTACTAAGAATTCTAATGTTCCTGCACTTCTATATTTAACGTGCTTTGCAATCTTTAATGCATCTTCACATATTTCTTTTCTTTTTTCCTCAGTAAGAGCAAAAGCTGGAGTAAATTCTATTACCTTTTGATGTCTTCTTTGAATAGAACAATCTCTTTCATATAGGTGAACTATATCTCCATTTTTATCTCCTAATACTTGAACTTCTATATGTTTTGGTTTTTCAATATATTTTTCTATAAATATATCATCTATTCCAAAAGCTTTTTTAGCTTCATTCTTTGCACTATTGAATGATTCTAATAGCTCTTCTTCTTTTCTTACAATTCTCATACCTCTTCCGCCACCACCAGCTGCAGCTTTTAACATTACTGGATATCCACAAAAGTTTGCATATTTTATTGCTTCTTCTTCAGTATTTATAGGCTTTTCAACTCCTGGTATAGTTGGAACTCCAACTTCTTTGGCAACTAGTTTTGATTTTATTTTATCCCCAATCATCTCTATCATTTCGCCAGTAGGTCCAATAAACTCAATACCTGCTTCTTCACATTTTCTAGCAAATTCAGCATTTTCAGATAAGAATCCATAACCTGGATGGATTGCATCTACACCCTTTTTTAATGCAACAGCAATGATTTCATCAATATTTAAATAAGCCTCAATAGGTCCTTTATTTTTACCAATTTCATATGCCTCATCTGCTTTTGTTCTAAATAACGCAACCTTATCCTCTTTAGAATAAATTGCAACTGTTCTTATTCCTAGCTCTTTACAAGCTCTGAATATTCTAATAGCAATTTCTCCTCTATTTGCCACTAAAACTCTTTTAAATTTTTTCAAAATTATGCCCCCTTCTTAATTCGGTGTTTTTTACTCATATTATTATACCATTAGATATGGGATTGAATACAGTATTTTTCAATATATTTTGCTGAAAATTGCAATTTAATTATGCTGAAAATTGCAATTATTAACGAAATCATTGGAATTATACGAATATAATGCATACTTTTCTACTTTTAATGACTCAATTTTTTATGATCTAGTGGAAGATTCTAACTTATCCTCATTTCTCATTTGCTTCAATATTTCTAAAATGCTTGCATATAAAAAATGGGCCAATACCCTAAAGTATTAAACCCACTTAAATAAACTGTATATTTTTTATTGTTTGTTAGTAATTATATAGTTAACTTACTTTACTAATTTCTTCTTCAGCTGCAATTTCCTTATTTGCCTTTTTAGCTATTCCAAATCCATAGTAACAAGCAACTAATATTAATAACCATATTGGTCCAACAATAACTGCTATTAAAGTATCTGGATTAAAGCACATTACTACAAGTACAAAAAGTAAGAATGCCATACTTATATAATTAGTTAATGGATATAATGGCATTGGAAATTTTAATTTAGATACTTGCTCTTTATTAAGCTTCTTTCTAAATTTCATTTGTGCAAGTAAAATTATAAACCATACAAATATTCCTGCAAATGTTGCAACACTTGTTACATATGAAAATACTTTACCAGGAACAACATAGTTAAGGAAAACTCCTATAAGCATACAAAATGATGAAACTAAAATTCCTTTTTTAGGAACTTGTGATTTACTAAGTTCTCCAAACATTTTTGGTGCTGAACCTTCACGAGATAAGTTATAAAGCATACGTCCTGTTGTAAAAATACCACTATTACAAGCTGACAATGCAGCAGTTAATACAACAAAGTTAATAATTCCAGCTGCAGCACTAATTCCAAGATTATTAAATATTAAAACAAATGGACTACCAAGAGTTCCTATCTTGTCCCATGGATATATAGACATCATAACAGCTAATGCTCCTACATAAAATATCATAATTCTCCAAAAAACTTTGTTTATAGCTGATGGTATAGTCTTATCTGGATTCTTTGCTTCACCTGCTGTAACTCCAATAAGTTCAATTCCAACAAAAGCAAAAGCCACCATAGCTAAAGCACTAATAGGTCCACTAATTCCATTTGGAAGAAAACCTCCATTACTCCAAAGGTTTGAAATTCCTGTGGCCACACCACCATTACCTAATCCAGTAGTTATCATTACTACTCCTACAATAATCATTGCAACAATTGTTACTACTTTGATAAGAGCAAACCAAAATTCAAATTCACCAAAAGCTTTTACTGCAACTAAATTTACAAGTGTCATACAAATAACTGCGCCAAGTGCTGATAACCATTGTGGAATAGACGGAAACCAAAAGTTAATGTAAACACCTACTGCAGTAACTTCTGCCATACAAGTTACAATCCACATAAACCAATAAGTCCATCCTGTTAAATATCCTGCAAGAGGAGATATGTAGTCATTTGCATAAGAACTAAAAGAACCAGCAACTGGCTTTTCCACTGCAACTTCTCCAAGAGCACGCATTATAAAAAATAATATAGCTCCTGCAACTATGTATGTTAATATCAATGCTGGACCTGCTTTATTTATTGCTCCTGCCGATCCTAAAAATAATCCTACTCCAATGGCACCACCAATGGCCATTAATTGAATATGTCTTTCTTCTAAGCCTCTATGTAACTCTTCACTTGAAACTTGTTTTTCATCCTTCATTTCCTATGTCCCCCCAAAATTATGGAATCTCTTGTTATAAAAATAATTTTAAAAACAAAACTATAATGTGAATATTGTACCACTCTTCGTAAACAACTACAATTATCATAATATATATTAAGTAATTTAATCTTTATAAGTAATGATTGGTTTCAACTTAGCTACTACCTTAATCATGTTAAATTTAATAAGGTCTTCAATTACTCTATCTATATTTTTATATGCTTCTGGAGCTTCTTCATATATTAAATTATAATCTTTACATACTAGATTATAATTAAAGTTTCCACTTTTAACATCCTTTTTTGAATACTTCCCAAAAAGCTTTTCTTTACAACCATTTCTCTGCCACTTACGACCTGCTCCATGTGCAATTGAAAATCCTGTATCCAAACATCCATTAATAGGTTTTACTATATATGAACCAGTTCCCCTAGATCCAGCTATAACAACATATCCACTATCTACAGGTGCTGCTCCTTTTCTATGAATATAATACTTGTCCTTATAATCTATCCCATTATGAATAGCTTCAATTACAAGTTTTTCTACTGAACTATTAATGCCATCACATAGCCTTTCAGCTATTAAATCCCTATTTCTTTTAGAGAAAGTTATTGCTTCATTATAATCATTAATATAACTCCGAAATCCTTTACTGCCCTCTACCAAACCATTTTGACAACTAAATTGTTCTATATGCTTTCTTAAAATACTTTCACCTAACCCTCTACTACCACTATGAACTAATAGATGCACTCTATTTTTATCTAAATTTAAATCATTAAATTCTTCTTTATCTACTACTTCATCAACTATAGTAAACTCTGCAAAATGATTCCCTTTTCCTATAGTTCCAAGGTTAAATTTATCCCTGTCTGAAATTTTTATCAAGTCTATATTATTTAAATTCTTCATCACTTTTTCTACTTTAAATTTTTTTCTTAAAGTAGATGTTTGAAATAAGCTTATAGAACATCCTATATCATTTCCTATTAAATGAGGATAAATTATACCTTCTGTAATAAATGCTGCGCCAACTGGAGTTTTCCCTGGATGTAAATCTGGATACCCTACAGCTAAAACAACTCCTTTTAGTGTTGATAATTTTTTTACCTGTTCTATTCCTTCACTTTCCATCCATGATTTTTCTGTGTATATTATTTTATGCATTAAAATATTCTCTCCTTTAATATATAAACTACTTTTCTTATTGAGAGAATAATTATTTTAAGCTATTATCCTAGCTTTTTCTTAATATTCTCTCACCATCATATTATTTATCATATTAATCACAACCTTTACTAAAAATTTGTCTAATTAGATTATATTATAAATGACATCTCAATTTTATCAAGAGGCAAAAAAATTCCACCTAATTATATTTACATTAGATGGATTTAATAGACATTATGAATAAATATCTGAAAACTCTATATTAATAGTTTCAATTTTACTTTTTATGCTTTTCTTCCTGTGATAAGGAACTTCTAATGTTTTGTTTGGAAGTTCTATTATGAATTTACTTCCCTTATCTATTTGACTTTCTACACTGATTTTACCTTGGTGTAGTTCAACTATTGATTTAACAAGACATAAACCTATACCACTTCCCTCTGAATTTCTTGATAATGATTTATCTACTTGTTTGAATCTTTTAAATATTTCCATCAAATCGTCTTCATTAATTCCTATACCTGTATCCTTTACTGATATTTCAATCTTATCCCCTTTCTCAAGAACTTTTACTAGTATTTCGTCTCCAATACTAGAAAATTTTATTGCATTCGAAATAAGATTCAACATAACTCTTTCAATATTGGTAGGATCACAAACTATTACTCTTTCCTCTATGTTCGTATCAAATATAATTTTTAACCCTTTAGTTTCAACATATTCTGATACAGATTGAACAATATTTTCAATAATACTAACTATGTCTTGATTTGATAAGTGTAACTTAAAAAATCCAGATTGAATTTTAGATAAATCTACTAAATTATTAACTAATTTTATTTGCCTATAACAGTTTTGTTTTATAATATTTATATATTTATTAAATTTCTCACTATTGTCTGTTAGAGAACCATCTTTTATGTATAAATTAAATAACTGAATGGTTGCATAAATTACATTCAGTGGAGTTTTAAGCTCATGAGATATGTTTAGAAAGAACTCTTCCTGCATTTTCATGTTATTTTCCAATTCAAGTTTAGCAATAGCCTCTTTTGTAATATCTCGCCAGCACTGTACTCCTGCAATAAAATTTCCTTTATCATCATAGATAGGACTTGCATTTATATCATAATAAGTTTTGATATTCTCCACATCCCTCATGACTCTATATCCTATTACTTTTTCTCCTTTTAATATTCTAACCCCTGGAATATCTTCGTATGTAACCAAATTTCCTGAAAGATCATAATATGTATTTGTTTTAAGACTATCTCCTATTTTGCTTGACTTGTGATTCATGAAAGGAAATATATTTCTAGCTGATTTATTAAACTTAGTATATTTTCCTTGTTTATCACAAATAAATAGTAAATCTGATATGTTTTCAATTATTGTATTAAGCTTTTCATTCCCTTCAATTACTGTTTGTTCTAGTTCTATGCTATCGCTAATATCATGACCAGCTGCATAAATAATCTTTTCCTTTAATTCAAATTTTGCATTCCAAGAAATCCATTTAAATTTTTTATCTTTACACTTACATCTTAACCTCAAATTTACAATGTCTTGTCCTTCTTTCATCTCTAATATCCTATTTTTTAAGATACTTTCATCCTGTGGATGTAGAATAGAAAACATATTTAACTCTTCTATATCAGTAGTGTCATATCCAAAGATATTGTTAAACGCAGAATTCGAATATTCAAGTTCACCATTAAAATAAAATGCACATAATATTTCTTTGGTTAAGTTAAATATTTTTTTATAGCCACCCTCATCTATTGCTTTATTATTGAACATTTCTCTCCCCCCAAACCATAAGCAAATTTTCTTAATTACATAATTTTATCTTTTATTGAAATTTAAGGTGCAACACTATAATTATATAACATTATTAGAAATAAATAACTATAAAAGTTATATCTTTTTCATAAAATATTAATAATATATAAAATAAAAATCGTGCAAATATGCACGATTCACGATTTTTATTTTATATATATTTTCATTTTTTCAACCTTAATACTTTTTAAGCCAACTTTTAACTAAATCAAACCACATAGCACAATGTGAACTAATATGAATATCTTGATTTGCTGTTGTTTCATCACATAAAGCCAAACCATGAGGTCCACTTTCAAAAATATGCAATTCATATGGAACTTTATGTTTAGTTAACTGTGAAGCAAAAGCTAATGAATTTTCCACATATACCATTCCATCATCAGCTGTATGCCAAATAAATGTTGGAGGTGTATTTTTAGTTACATACTTTGTAGGACTAAGTTTTGATAATTCCTCCATAGTTTGATTATCTTTTCCTGAAATCGCTTTATTAGAAATTTTCCAGAATTCATTTAGAAATTCATTTGATTCTTCATCTACTTTTTCTTTCATAATTGTATAATCTATTACTGGATAACCAAGAATAAGTGCATTAGGCTTAAACATATCACTATCTACTCCAAATTTCTCTTTTAACAAATCATCTTGCCAATGAACTCCCATACTTGCAACTAAATGTCCCCCTGCTGAAAATCCACATATAGAAATTCTATCACTATCCACAAACCATTCTTTAGCATTTTCTTTTATTATCATAAAAGCTTTTGCTAAATCAAATAATGGACCTGGATATATGGATCTTTCATTTAATTTTGGCAAATTATTAAAATCCACTGACATTTCATTAAAGCAAGTACTATATCTAAGTACAAATGTATGATATCCTTCTGATGAAAACTTTATTGCTATAGGTTCTGCTTCCCTATCTGAAAGTCCCAAATATCCTCCTCCAGGGCAAATTATTATAGCTGGTCTTTTTTTATCAGTTTTAAATTCCTTTGAATTCTCCAATAGATATGTAACTAAATTTACATTCTTATTGCCTTCCCATAATTGAATTTTTTTAATTAACATAACCTCTTCCCCCAAAACAAATCTTTTATATTTTCACATTATATTTTACTATTTATAAACTCATATTATAATAGTACAATCTAACTAAAATAATTTTACATTTAATAACCACTGTAATTGTTACAAGACTTATTAAGCTGTTAAATCTCCATAACGTTCCTTTTCAATTTGTTCAAGTGTTTTTCCTGAAGTATTTGGTGTAAATGCAATACCAACTATTGCACTAATTATAAGGAATCCTACCATACAGGCTGCTGCTAATTGGAAGCCAAACCGTGTCATAATCGTTGGTACAATAACACTCCATATTCCAAGTGTTGCACGTACTGCACAGAACATTACACCTGCTGCAGATGCCCTATATCTTGTTGGGAATAATTCACTTGACCATAATTGATAAAATGCTTGTTGTCCAAATCCACAAGAAAATCCATATCCAACAACAAATATTAAAAGCATGCTAGGTTTCATACTAGATTGTGGTAGCATAAATATTGACCAGGCACCAATTGCCATTATAGCTGATGTCGCATAAATACCTCTGCGACTTACTTTATCCCCTAATCGCATAAATACTAAGTAAGTACCTATAGCTGTACATACAAATAACCCTGCTTGAAGTAAATTAGCAGTTGTATCTGAAACACCACCAACTGTTTGATATATTAATGGCATGAAGAATCCCATTGTTCCTGCTGCTAAGTTCCAAAATAGATATACCCCAACTAAAAATAGCATTGATTTAAGATTAACTGGTTTTAATAAATCTTTTGGAGAAGATTTTTTCATTATTCCTTTTGCAATAAGTTCTTCTTCTTTTTGCTTTTGAATTTTCCAGGAATCTGAATCTGTCTCTCCCCTTCTTAATAGCCATGTAATAAATGCAACTACCACTAAATGTCCAAACACAATTCGATTACCAAGTAATCCTAAGTTCCCCAACGAAACTGAAAGAACTAATGCCACAACTGGCCCAAGTGACCATGCTATTTGTGCTGAGCCACAGTGTTTTGCACGATTTTCTGCAGGTGCACTTTCAGCTAAAACTGTCCAAGAAGTTGGAACATCAGCACCAACTGACAATCCTACAATTATATATCCAGTAAGTAACATTGGAAAACTACTAGAAAAAATTACTATTAACATACCTAACATATAAAATAATAAATCATATTTATAAACTAATTTACGTCCAAATTTATCACAAAGATATCCACCAATTAATGCTCCAACAGCTGCTGAAACTGCATTTGCACTTAATCCTCCCAATAAACCAATTTGTAAATCATTCATTCCAAGATAAGAAGTCCAAAGTGATAACCCTGCAGATCCTGCAACTATTGATCCTGCATCAATATAACTTGTCATTGATGCAGCAATGGTATTTTTCCAAGATGACTGTTTTCTACTAATAGTACTCATTAGCTATTCCTCCTTTAATCCTTTACATTTAATCTAAATAAAACATTTTTTCTAAATAAAAACTTTATAATTAATAAACATCCTTCCATTCATCAATATTGCTCTTATCAAATTTGAAAGGATCACCTAGCATAACTTCAGTTCCACCATAATCCACCTCAGTTATAGCTTTTTCTCCAAGTATGCCTGCTTTAAAAGTATCACCTTTCACCCCAGAAATTTCACCTTTTTTTAATTCATTGATTGTGTAACCTGCAAGATAACCTACTTCAACTGGATTCCATAAATACATCCATGGGCAAGTACCATTTTCTATGAATGTAGCCATCTCTGAAGGTAATCCAAGACCAGTTAATAGAACTTTCGAATTATTACCTTTTATTACCTTAGCTGCTGCTAACATCCCAACTGATGTTGGAGCAATTATTATCTTTGCATTTGTGCTTTTCAAAATATCTTGTGCTTCTGATTTTGATTTCACTGGATCATCTTCACCATATGAAATTCTTACAAGTGGTGTTTTGGCATACTTATCTGGATGTTCTTTTATTTCCTCTTCCATCCAACTAATCCACACTCTTTGATTGGCAGCCTGCTCTGTTGTAGAAAGTACTGCAATACCACCATTACCATTTATCATTTCATAAGCTGCTTGAATTAACCCTCTACCAATTTTTTCAGAATCTGCTTGTTGTATATGTACTTCTCTTGATTCTGCATTTACAGCTGAGTCAACTGAAACTACTTTTATTCCTGCTTTCATGGCTTTTTTTAACGTTGATTCTAGGGTATTAG
This sequence comes from Clostridium sp. SHJSY1, assembly GCF_031626875.1. Classification (NCBI taxonomy): domain Bacteria; kingdom Bacillati; phylum Bacillota; class Clostridia; order Eubacteriales; family Clostridiaceae; genus Clostridium; species Clostridium sp. SHJSY1. The sequence goes on along the minus strand of NZ_JANDMF010000034.1, from coordinate 15,507 downwards.
CATCATTAGCTACTATAGCAATTCCTGATACTTTCTCTTCTATTAATTGATTAATTATTTCATTTTGCTTTTCAGAGGTTGCTTCTTCTGGGCTTTTATATAGCGATATTGCACCATTTTCCTTACATGCTTTTTCAAAGCCTTCATAAACCTTTTTCATGTATGGATTTTCTGCTTCCTTTGCTACAAATGCATATGTGACATGTAAATTCTCTTTATCCTTATCACTTGTACCATCAGATTCAGTTTTCACTCCACATCCTGCTAGTAAAAAAATACTTAACATTACACTAAAAAAAACAGATAAAACTCTTCTCATATTCACTATCTCCCCCATCACCACACTCTCTTAAATTTATGGTTTGCTTGTCCACTCACTCATGATATCATTTACATTAAGATTTATAAATGTAATATTTTAAACTAAAGATGTAAAAATCTAAACAATTTATTTAAAAAATAAATAGGTACCTTGTAAAAACATAAAAATCATCCTATTTAGTGTATCATTTCTCTATTCTAGTAATAATTTGTTGGCCACATTCCAGTTTTCTTCTTAAAAATTTTAGAAAAGTAATATGCATCATGAAATCCTACCATATCTGCAATTTCTTTTACTAATAACTCTGGCTGTTCCTCCATTATTTTCTTTGCCATTTCAATCCTATAATTACTTAAATATTCTCCTGGTGATATTCCATTATTATACTGTTTAAACAATTGACTTATATATGATGGTACAAATCCAAATTCCTTTGAGAGTACCATATTTGTTATACTCTTTTGGTAGTGAGTTTTTAAATACTCTTGAATATCCTCAATAAGTTTTGGTTGTTTACCTGTCTTATCAATTTCAACAATATCCAAAAGAACTGATGCCATATCCTCTGCCGCACTATAATAATCCTCAAAATTATTTATTGTTTCATAAAGTTCCTTTATAATTACGCTTATTTCTCCTTTTACTAATTTTTCATTAAAATAGAAATAATTTATAATCATATCAAAAAAATTTATCACTTCATACTGTGTAGCATTTTTATTTTCCATTATTTTAAACACTTCTAAAATAGAACTTTTTACCTTATCCTTATCTCCTTTTTTTAACCATTTTCTTATAAACTCTATTTGATTTTTAAAATATCTCTGTTCAATATGAACTTCCAAGGAGTCATTACTACACAATATTTGCGACTTGGTTAAAATAATCTTTCTGCTCAAATCATTATGTAAATCACCTATCACTTTATTCATTTCTGACATCTTAACACCTATTTTATATTCAAGAGTAATTGTAATCTCATCATTTCTAAGTGTATTAAACAATTCTTCAAGAAATTTTTTTATAATATTACTTTTTATTGATTCAATAACAATTACCTGTTCTGCAATAGTATGTCCTCTAGAAATAATATACTCTTCTCCTGTCCTCAAAATATCTGATACAACTTTATTAAGATCTATTCTATCCCAAAATGCTACTGCTGGAATCAGCATATCACTTCCATATATAGGAAGTGGTCCAGCACAAGCTAAAATCACAGAGCATTGTGAATTCATTATCTCAGAATCATCATCTTCTAGTCTTTCAAACAGCATTTCCTTCTTTTTTTCATAATTTCGCCTACTAATTTCATGTTTTATATTTTCTAAAACTTTTACTACTTTTGCCTTTGATATAGGTTTTAATATATAATCCATGACCTTAAACTCTATTCCTTTTCTCGCATATTCAAAATCAGAATATCCACTTGTTATAACTGTTATTATTTCAGGATAATTTTCTCTAATATATTTTGCAAGCTCTAATCCATCCATAATTGGCATTTTAATATCAGTAAATACAACATCTATTTTTTGCTTTTCTAATTCTTCAATTGCTTTTTTGCCATTAATAGCTGTAGCAACTACCTTGCATTCTTCATTAAATGATTTAATTATTGATACATTTGCACGCATAATTGGTGGTTCATCTTCAACAATTAGTAATCTTATCATTTTTACCACTCCTTGTCCTATCTCGTGTGCTTGTTTATTTTTTTAATATTTTAACTTATTTATTTTACTTTTAATAATAATCCTAGTCCCCTTTCCACATAAATTTTCAATATTATATTCTACATCTGTATCACATGATAATCTAAGTCTAGTAATAGTACTTGCTAATCCTAATCCTCCAATTTTTAACTCTTTATAGTTCTCATTTATACCTTTTCTAAATCGTTCAATTTTTAAATCAACATCTTTTATTTTGCTTTCTGAGAATCCAATCCCATTATCTTCAACCTTAATATACCAAAAATCTTCTTCTATCCCTAATACTATATTAATTTTCCATGGTGGTTCAACTTCACTGAAAGCATCTTTAAAACAATTCTCCACTAGAGGTTGTAAAATTAACTTTGGTATCATAATGTCATTAATTCTATCATCAACAATTATTTCATAAGAAAAACAATCTTCGTATCTTGCCTTCATTAAATTTAGGTAATTCTGTGTATGAGTTATTTCATCCCTAAAATGTACTACTGAACTTTCATATGAAGCAACATATCTGAGTATATCTGATATCTGCTGGCACATATCTACAATCTTATCACTTCCAACTTCCATACCTGCCACACTTATTACAGATAATATATTAAATACAAAATGCGGGTTCATCTGTGCTTGCATTGCTAGTAGATATGCCTTCTTTTCCTGAATAGCTGCATCTCCTATTCTTATAAGCACATCTGAAAAAGCATCACTGAGTTCTTTTATTTCATCAATAACACCTTTGTTTGTTTTAATTGAGATATTAGTTGGTGAAACTCTTTTAACAGCTAATCGTAACTCTTGCAAAGGACGTGTTATTTTACTTGCAATAAGATATGTTATTAAGAAAATAAACATTATGAATAGCAAATAGGTAAGTATAAAAATTCCTATAATACCATAAAAAGATTTACCTTGATTGATTGAAATAATCTCTACTCTCCAACCAGAAATTTCTGACTTAGAAGTAGTTTGAAGCCCTTTATTTATATCTGGGATTTCTCCTTGAGATATAATCAATCTTTCATCTTTATCATATATACGAACTTGCATATTATTAACTCCACTTTGTATTAAACTTTCAAGTTTTGATATATCCTCCTGAACTTCTACAACTGCATATACATCTTTTCCATACTTATTCATAACTGGACGAAATATAGATATGTATTGTGATTTAAAATAATTAGACCATCTATCTTTATTGGGCGGCAATACAATTCTACTAGAATATTTCAAATTCATCATAGTATCACCTATATTCATTGTATTTAGTGTTTTTTTAATTTCATCATAACCTTCCGTAATAGCTCCTGATGATATAAAATCGCCACATTGATTATATACATTTATACGCCACACTGGATCTGTTGATCCATTAATGGTTTTCAATTTACTTCCTATATCAATTGCTTTCACCACATTCTCTTTAAAATAATTATTTATGTGATTTTCATTATTTAATTTTGAAAAAAGTACAACTGTATCAGTATCAGATGTCACACGATTAGCCACATCATCCATTCTTCCTAAGAAGTCATCTATCTGCCTTGTAGTTTTTTCCGTAAGTTCGTTTTGATATTGAATCGTTGAATTTTGTATCCTTGCTTCAACAAAACAATATAATACTAATGTAAATATAGAAGTAATTATTATTAATACAATTGAATACGATTTAACTATTTGCCTCAAAAACCTAGATTTTACCATATATTTTCTCGTAAGAAATCACCTCTATTCAATTTAAATTTTTATTTTGTTCTAAATTGATTAATCACAATAATAACAGTATTTATGAATCTTTTTAGAATCCCCATATATGCCTTAATTTTATCTAGAAACCATTATTTTGTAAACTCTAATCATGAAGAACAAAAATCCCAATCATTAACAATAGTTCCTTCGATTTTTGAATCTCCATCTGTAAAAGAGCTTTCTAGAAAATCTTCTGATATTTCATCTGTGATACTATCCACATTTTCTTTCTTATTAGATTTATTTTTACTTTTATATACTTTCTTATCTTTTTTAACCTGAAAATTTCCTAGGAAATCATCAGCTATTATATTAGTTCCTTTTTTAGTAGATGCATCATTATCAGAAATTTCAGTTACAATATTGCCCTCTATGATTTTTTCATTATTTATCTCTTTCTCAACTTGTTCTTTCTCATTATTAACATTATCATTTTCTCCAATAGTTTCATCTTTTCTAATCTCTTCTTTATGTTGAGCCTTCTTTTTCTCAGTTACTTTTATATTTTGATGCTTTGCAAAATTTTTTACTTTATATACCTTTTCTTCACTTAATTCAAGCATTTCTAACTCAATCAATATATTTAGTGCTGATTTTACTTGAAAAGCATCTCTATTAAATTCAATAGCTAATGTTTCTTCTGTATATGGCATATTTTTAGAGAGATATAGCTCCCCCTCTAAATTAACCTTTCCAGCTAGAGTAATAATTCTAGACCAAACATAATGTATAAGGTCCCTTTCTGGTTTCATATCTATCATTTTAAATTTAGTATCCTCATACATATCAACTCTTAATTTTACGTATTTTCTTTCTTTCATTCTCATCAATCTCCCTTTAATATATTTCATCTAAGATATATACAAAAATTAATGAGATGCTCACTTTTTTATAAAATTTTTTAAAGAACGAGTTAACTTAATATTAGTTATTCCAGGTACACTTCTTTTAAGTTCATTGTATCTTAGTTTTTTTTCAGTATATAAACTCCAAATTATAGGAATTCTCCACTTCCCCCCAATAACTTCAAGTGCATCAACAACAGGACATTCTCTATGACAAGTATTTACTATTTCTTCTAATTTTTCTTCCATAAGTCTCCCCCCAAAAGTAAGGCACAAAAATGTGCGTACTTGATATTTTGTTTCTATGTAAAATATACTAATAACATATCAAATATCAAATTTAATGTAAATAATAATGAAATGGAGAGTGGGATCTTTGAAAAAGTTGTTTTCAGAATTTAATATTAAAAATGTGAAAGTAAAAAATCGTGTATGTATACCTCCAATGGTAGTTGGATTTTCACCTGATGGATATGTGGCACCTGAAAATGTTGAACGTTATAAAAAGTTAGCTCAAGGTGGTTCTGGATTAATAATTCAAGAAGCTACATGTATAAATACAGATGGAAGATTATCTCCAAAACAGCTTGGAATATGGGAAGATGGGCAAATTGAAGGATTAAAAACTATAGTTGATGTAGTTCATGAAGAAAACTGTGCTATATTTATTCAAATTCATCATGCAGGAGTTGTTGGAATATCTGAAGCTCCATTATGTCCAAGCGCTTATGAATATAGAAATCCATTAAAAACTGCTGTTGGACGTGAAATGACTATAGAAGATATAAAATCTATACAAAATGACTACATTCAAGCTGCTAGAAGGGCTTATGAAGCTGGCTATGATGGGATTGAACTTCATGGATGTCACGGATATTTAATTAGCCAATTCTTAAATAAGAGAGTAAATAAAAGAACTGATGCATATGGAAAGAATCCTGAAAACTTTGTAATAGAAATATTAGAAGGAATTAGAAAAGTAACTCCTGAAGAATTTGTTGTAGGAATTCGTTTAGGTGGATTTGAACCAACACTTCAAGATGGATTACGTCATGCTAAAGCATTAGAAAAGAGTGGCATAGACTTCCTTGATATTTCTTATGGCTTCTTTAGTGAACTAGAAATGAATACACCTGAAGGATATAAATTCTCAAATGCAGTTTATGCAGCTGAAGAAATTAAGAAAGAAGTTTCTGTTCCAGTATTTGCAGTTGATGGAATCAATTCAGCTGAAAATGCCGAAGAAATATTAAATGAAACAAATGTAGATTTAGTTGACATTGGTAGAGGTGCTCTTATAAATCCTAACTGGGCAAATGATGCTAAGGAAGGTAAGGATACTGGTAAGTGCTTAAAATGTGCTAAATGTATGTGGTTTGGACAATCTAAAGTTTGTGCTGGTAAAGCTATATTTGAGAGAAATAATAATTAATATATTATCTTTTCACTTATTAGTAAAAGCTGATTTCTGTATTGAAGAAATCAGCTTTTCTAATTTTTATTAATATTATATTTTTAATGGAAATCTCAAGATTATTTTAGTTTAAATCAATTTATTAATAGGTTTTACTTCTATTAAACGTACCTCATGTGGTTTCAATTCTGCAATTATTTTTAAAGAGTTATCCTCTGTGAAAAGTGTTTTTTTCTGTATCCTTGGAATAGAGGCACATTTTAAATATTCAATATCTTCATTAGTTTCCAAATCAACACCTCCCAGTTCAATCCACTTATCAAAAGAACTTCCATGCCTCTCATTTACTATTGTTTCTGTTAATTGATAGCTTCCTTCAGTAATATTGGTAAGTGGAAGAATTACTTTCATTGTATGGGGATTAGAAAATGGTGCATATCTATTTTCAAAAGTCATATCAAATAATTCTCCTGATGCATATAACTTTGAATAATGCTGATAATTATATAAAATTATTTGAAATGAAGACCCATCTGTAGTTATAAAGTAACCATCCTTCTTTTCAATTAATTTATCTCCAAGTTTGTTAAACATTTTAAAAACATAATAGTGAGATTTTTTAATTCCATTATAGGTAAAAAGACCTTGTCCACCATGATACAATTTATTTTTTACTTTTACCTCATCAGTGAAATCTGATATCTGCCAATATCCAAAACTTTCAAGTTCATCATAATTTTCTAATATATTTTTAGCTGTGTAAGCTGCTTTGTATACAGTATCATTTAACAATTCATTGTGAGATATAGAAGAATTCCAACTAGCTAAAAATATCTTATTAGTTTTCCAATCATTCTTTTTAACCCTTTTCTTTATGCTTTTAATAGTTTCTTTCAATGCATTTTCTGACTCCACATATTTAAGAGATTTACTCATTTCTATATGAGAATCTTTTGAAATACTAGTTGAATCACCACCATTTAGTTCCATAGGATAAAAGTGTGTATTAATGAAATTTGGAGAACAATCATTTAATTCACAAAAATTCATAAAAGTATCTATCCAATCATTTGAACCTTCCAATGTACTTCCAAAAACAGGAGGACTTCCAAAAGAAATAGAAGGATTAATTTTTTTTACTGCATTATATGTTTCTTTATAAAAATTGAAAAAGTCATATCTATTTTCAAAGCCAAACATATCTGTAACATCTGGTTCATTCCATAGAAAAACTGGCCATGACTCAACCTCTTTTTTACCATATCGCACAATAAGATGTTTAATAAGTTCTTCAATCATATAAGTCCATTTATCCATATCTTTAGGCAAACTAATAATTGAATGAATAAAAAACATTGTACGATCTGGATCTTCGGCTAGTTCTCTTGGCATAAAAGAAAGTTCTATAAAGGGCTTTAATTTAATTGAAAGAATATAATCTATTACTAAATCAATATAATTAAAACTAAGCTGAGGCTTCCCCTTTTCATCTTCAGAATAAAGCATCATGTCATCATCAAGCAAGCCATGAAAGCGAATGAATTCAAAACCTACATCTTTCTGTAGTTCATTAAGCATATCTCTATTTTCAGAAATTAATATGTGCTTAGCTTTTCCAATACAAATAAGCTTTTTAAATTTATGCTTTAATAATGTACCTTTTGATAAAACATCTATTGGACTTATTTCATAAACCCTAGTAGAATTAGTATTCTTCTCTGGAATACTAGCATCCTCCTTGAGATAATCTACTAATTTATTAAAAGAATTGGTATGTTGCAAAGTTAAATAATTAATTCTCATAGTGTGACTTTTTTCTTCTTTAAAAGAACTATTATTTATTTCTTTACGAAATATACTTGGAAGACAAGCATATTTATTTTTAAAGGCTGCAACAAAAGAACGTGTATTGGGAAAACCATTTTTTTCAGCAATAATTTCAATCTTTAAATTAGGATTATATAAATCTTTTACTCCATAAGAAAGTCTAACTTCCATTAAATATTCACTAAAACTAAGACCAATAAATTTCTTAAATAGTTTTGAAATATATGATTTAGAAATATATGATGAGTTAGCTAAATCATCTACTGATATCTTATTTTTAAAATTATCATTTACATAATTTAAAATACTTACTATTTTCTCTGAACTTTTATTTATATAATTTGAATGATTATCTTCAATCTTAAAATATGTAGTTAATATATATAACAGTTTATAAATATAAGATTTATTTATAAATTCTAAATTATCATCTAGATTAACATTAGATTTCACAAGTGAGGCTAAAAGCTGTTTTATAGGTATGAATTTTGATTTGTCTAAATCTATAGATGAATTACAATCAAATCTATTTTGTGAAAAATGAAAGATTTCTGAATCTAATGTAGAAATATTAATTTTTAATGATAAAATCTCACTATCATTTGCAGATAAGGTATGTATATCAAACATATTTATAAGTATAATATCATCTTCATATAAATTATATTCTATATTTCTGCATCTAACATTGATAGACCCTGATAGTACATATATTAATTCAATTTCTTGATGCCAAAATCTTTCTAATTTTTTAATAGAATATATAGATAAATCCACAGATGAAGAAATTTTGAAATTTAATTTTTTTTGATTATATTCCATAAAAATACCTCCCCAATATATAAGTTCCATTAAGTATACTCTAATAAATATTTACATCATATAAAACAATCACATATTAATTATAATTGTAAAATAACAATTAGGACTGTAAAATTCAATCATTTAATATGCAAAATTATGTACACACAAAAAATCCTAAGTAATTTTAAAAATAATATTTATAGAAACTTACCATTATAAAAATGCTCCAATGGATTATTTAGGTATTTCTCTAATGCTAAAATTAATACCAAGAAATAATAATTAGAATTTTGGAGGAATAGATATGAAAATTTTAGGCATTTCTGCTGGAACTAAAAATGGTAATAATGATTCAATGTGTAAAGAAGCTCTAATGGGAGCTAAAGAAATGGGAGCAGATATTGAATTTATTAGGCTTTTAGATTTAAATATAAAGCACTGTACTGGATGTAATGCATGTTGTATTGCTCAAGGAACAGGAAAAGGAAATTTATGTGCATTAAAAGATGATTTTGATTGGTTATTAGATAAAATGTTAGATGCAGATGGAGTTGTTTTTTCAATTCCAATTTTTGAAAAAGGTGTAGCAGGAATATTTAGAACAATCACTGATCGTTTTGGCCCAAGAATGGATAGAGGATGTAATGTAGTTGCAGATAAAATTTCTAAGGAAACTGGTGGAAAAAGGGTTGACCCTAGAATATTAAAAGATAAAGTAGTTTCATATATTGGTCTTGGAGGATCTGATTGGACTACTAGATTTCAATGTGATGCAGCTATGCAGGCAATGACACCTGCCTGGAAAGTTATAAATAATGAAAGATTCTCTTGGTCCACTGGAATTATTATGGATGATGAACAAGTTAAAAGAATACATCAAATAGGAATAAACATTGCAAATGCTGCAAAGGATATTGAAAATGCTTCATATCAAGGAGAAGAAGGAATATGTCCACACTGTCATTCAAAAAACTTTTTCTTAGATAGTGAAACAACAAAGGCTAATTGTTGTTTATGTGGTATTGAAGGTGAAATTAAGATTATTGATGGAAAAATTAAATTTGAATTCCCAGAAGAACAATTAGAACATGCACATGATCTTTTACCTGGAAAATTACTTCATGCTGCTGATATTGAAAACAATATGGCAAAAGTTTTTGAATTAAAGAGAACAGATGAATATAAAAGACGTGTAGAAAAATATAAAGAATTCATTACAGCAACTAAAAAGGAACTATAACTCCTCAAATTGCAAAAGCTGATTTCTGTATTAAACAGAATCAGCTTTTGTAATTTCCATTAATAATATATTTTAAAGACTAGTATCTTCTCCATTTGATGCTATAACCTTTTTATACCAATAGAATGAATCTTTCCTACTTCTTGTAAGAGGACCATTCCCATCATCATTTTTATCTACATAAATAAATCCATAACGTTTTCTCATTTCTCCAGTACCTGCAGATACAAGGTCAATACATCCCCATGGAGTATATCCAATTAAGTCAACCCCATCCTCTTCAACAGCTTCCTTCATTGCTTCAATATGTTTAGCTAAGTAATCAATACGATAATTATCATGAATAGACCCATCTGCCTCTACTTTATCTATTGCCCCCATGCCATTTTCAACAATGAATAGTGGTAAATTATATCTTTCTTGTAATCTATTTAAGGCAAGTCTTAAACCTATAGGGTCAATTTGCCATCCCCAATCTGTTGCCTTTAAATAAGGATTTAAAACTGAAGTTACCATATTTCCATCAGTAACTTTTTTTGATTCATCTGTACTTACAACTGAGCTTGAATAATAAGAAAATCCAATATAATCAACTGTACCATTCTTTAATAACTCATCATCACCATCTTGTTTTTCTAATTTTACGCCTAATCTCTCATATTCCTTTAACTTATATTCAGGATAGAAACCACGACATTGAACATCTGAGAAGAAATGTCTTTGCTGATCACTTTTCATTAGCTTTAATTCATCTGCTGGATTGCATGTAAGTGCATAAGTAGACCCATAAGCTGTCATCATACCAATTTTAAAGTCAGAATTAATCTTATGGCCTAATTGTACAACTTTTGCACTCGCTAAAAACTGATGATAGACTCCTTGTGCTCTTGATTGAGGATCATTTTTAATAACTCCTCCTGCAAAAGTAGGCATATGATCCATTATATTAATTTCATTAAATGTCATCCAATATTTAACCTTATTCTTATATCTATTAAAAATAGTTTCACAGTATTTTACATAAAAATCAATTACCTTTCTATCTAACCATCCTCCATATTTATTGGTCAAAGCAAGTGGAGTTTCATAGTGAGAAATTGTCACTACAGGCTCAATATTATATTTTAATAATTCATCAAATACATTATCATAAAACTTTAAACCCTTTTCATTAGGTGTTGCATCATCACCATTTGGAAAAATTCTTGCCCAGTTAATAGATAGTCTAAAGCAATTAAAACCCATTTCTGCAAATAGTGCTATATCTTCTTTATAATGATGATAAAAATCAATAGCTTGATGGCTTGGATAATATTCTCCTTCATGACATTCTAATATAGCTCCATCAGGAATTGATTCAAAGGGAAATACTCCTTGTGATTTCTTAGTTCCATCAGGCATTGTATAAGTAATTCTTCTTGCAGATGTATGACTACCATTTGTCATAACATCAGCAGTACTTAATCCCTTACCATCTTCTAAGTATCCTCCCTCAAATTGATTAGCAGCTGTAGCGCCACCCCATAAAAAATCTTTTCTAAATCCCATTTTTATAATCTCCTCTCTTTTTTAACTTTGGATAATCAATGTTAAAATTTAATTTATTTATGTATTATAAATTTACCCATGTTGTTTATATTTTATTTAACCAATTAACTTTTATATATTTTTTATTTATATTAGAAATTTACTTATACTTAAGTTTACAAATTAAAATAATAGATGCTAGAACAAATGTAACTGCATTTGCTGCTATAAGTGCCATATCACCAATTCTAATTCCATGTACCATCCATAAAAATATACCAATTACACTCATTGAATACATTCCTAAAGATATTGCTGAAGCATCTTTTGATTTCAGCACCTTGATTACTTGTGGTACAAATGAAAATGTTGTTAAAAATGCCGCTATTACGCCTATCATTATTTTTTCCTCCTCATATGTTAATAAATATCTAATTTATACTAACCCTTTAAATCCAATGATATTGAGTATTTTTGTTAAATAAAAATAACTTTCTTACTTCTATGCTATAATCATATATGACTATTGATTAAATTAAAATATTTTATATGCATATTGAAATGAGATTTCATTTTTATTAGTTTTTTTGTATTAAATAATGAAATACTATTCTAAATATATATCATTTTATAGAAAAGAGGTGTATATATGCTAATTTCAAATAAACTTGAATCTATGGATTCTTTATCTAAATCTGAAGAAGTTCTTGCTAATTATATCCTTAATGAAAAGGAAAACATTGAACATTTATCTACTAAAGACTTAGCAAATGCAACTTACACTTCCCCATCAACTGTAGTTCGTTTATCTCAAAAATTAGGATTTAGTGGATGGAATGAATTAAAAGAAAAGTACCTTAAAGAACTTCAATATTTAAATCAACATTTTTCTGAAATTGACCCTAATTTCCCATTTGAAGCTCATGATACATTTATGAATATTGCTTCAAAGGTTTCTCATCTCGCTGTAACAAGTATTGAAGATACATTATCACTACTTAACCATGATGACCTAAAAAAAGCAGTTAACTTATTATGTAAAGCCCAGACAATTAATGTATATGGAATAAGTAATTCTTTGCTTATGGCCTATGATTTTAAGCATAAAATGCTTCGAATTAATCGCCACGTTGAAATAATGAACTTACCTGGTGAACAGCTTGTTGTGGCTTCAAATTCTACTCCTGCTAACTGTGCTATATTAATTTCATATTCAGGAGAATCAGATGAATTAATACGAATTACAAATATTCTAAAGGAACGAAAAACGCCAATGATTGTACTAACAAGTATGGGTGAAAATACTTTAACAACTTTTGCTGATTGTACTTTTACTATAACAACACGTGAAAAACTCTATTCAAAGATTGGAACATATTCTAGTAATAATTCTATTCATTTAATCTTAGATATTTTATATTCTTGTTTATTTAAGATGAATTATAATTATAACTTAGAATATAAAACTAATATTTCTAAAAATACAGATGATAGATTTTCAAGTAGCTCCTTATTAAAAGAATAAATTGAATTGATAATAAATTAAAACAAACAGTTCAAGTGCATTAAAATAATATATTGCTCTTGGACTGTTTTTATACATTTTATTGTGAAACTCTAAATTGTTTTGGTGTGAGTCCCACTCTTTTTTTAAAAATACGACTAAAATAATTATTATCACTAAACCCACATTGAAATGCTACATCAGATATAGTAAGACCCCTTTCTTTTAATAGTCTACATGCTTTGTTTATTCTTAGTGAAAGAATATAGTTTAATGGTGTTGTATTATAAGTCTCACTAAAAATCCTTGAAAAATGTCTTGAAGAATAATGTGAAGTTTCTGCAAGGACATCTATAGAAATGTCTTCTGTATAATGATTTTCTATATATGAAATAGACTTAGCAATATTAATTATATTACTTTTTTCAGGTCTATCATCAAAACTATATAGCCTTGATAATATTGTAACTAAAATCATAAAATTTGCTCCTAATAATGTTTGCCACCCATCAGCTTTATTTGCATACTCTGAAACCATAAAATCTATTAGAACATTAATTCTATCAAAATCCTTTGGTTTAAGCCCAAGTCTACTTTTAAATCCATGTTCTTTAGTACAATATGGCTCTAATACAAATAATGCATGAAACCCTGCACTTTTCTTAATATCATAATCAGCTGAAAATAAAATCTCAGGACGATACATTATATTAATAATTCTAAAATTTTCAGTCTCTTCATAACCATGGATAGTATCATTACTAATAACAAATACATCTCCTTTTTTAATATAAAATTTCTCATCATCAACAATATGATTTGCACTGCCTTTTATTACAATGACAAGCTCTGAAAAATCCTTATGTTTGTGCCTGAAAATCCCTTCATCATGATATCCATACTGAATGAAAAGAGGAAAACTTTCATCATTTGTAAAATAACCGAGTTTCATTTCAAACATATATCCTCCTTTATTTTTGTCCGTTTTGTGCTATAAGACGTTGTAATCCTCATAGAATTTAACATTTGAACATGCTAATATACAAAGTATAGCATAAATTATAATTTTTAGGAGGTATTTTTATGTCAAATCCATATCTTCCATTTTGGGAGTATATTCCTGATGGTGAACCTAGAGTTTTTGGTGAACGTGTATATATTTATGGCTCTCATGATAATGCAGGCTCAGATAAATTTTGTGACTATAAACTTAAAGTATGGTCAGCACTACTTGATAATCTAAACGATTGGACTTGCCATGGTCATATATTTCATACAAGAGATGATAGAGATCATAAATCAGATACTCCATGGACAGACTGTGATCTTTATGCCCCTGATGTAGTTGAAAAAGATGGGAAATACTATCTTTATGCATACATTATGAATGCAAAGGGCTGTGTTGCTATAAGTGATAAACCTGAAGGTCCCTTTCAATTAATTTCACAATATAAATACAATATCTCAGACAATATGGACAAAGAAGCCTTCAACAATGGCTGGTTTATTGATCCTGGTGTACTTGTTGATGATGATGGAAAAGTGTACATTTACTGTGGATATGAGCGTTCCTTTGTTGCAGAAATCAACCCAAATAATATGTATGAAATTATTGATGGAACATATCAATATGATATTATTCCTATAGAAGAACCATTTACATTTTTTGAGGCTTGTTCTCCAAGAAAAATAGAAGATACATACTATCTGATCTATTGCCCAAGAAAGAGCAGTAGACTTGTATATGCAACATCTAAGTCACCAAAAGGTCCCTTTGAATATAGGGGTGTTATTATTGACAATAGTATTGATTATCCAGGTGGAAACAATCATGGTTCTATCTGCCATATTAATAATCAGTGGTATATTTTCTATCACCGTATGACAAATAACACAATTATGTCAAGACGTGGTTGTGTAGAGAAAATTAAAATTCTACCTGATGGAACTATCCCAGAAGTTGAAATGACATCTTTGGGCTTTGAAGATTCCCTTTCTCCCTATAAAATTACACCTGCTGAAATTGCTTGCACCCTAAAAGGAAACTGCTTTATAACAGAGAAAAATGTAACTTCACGACTAATTACATCTATTACAAGTGGTTGTATAATTGGCTACAAGTATTTTGATTTCGGTAATGATTTTTCTAGCAAAACCATGAAATTTATTGCTTTAGTAAAAGGGACTGGATGCAAATCAAAATTTAAAATTTTACTTGATGATTATAAAACTGGAGAAGAAATAGGCAGCTGTGAAATAGGTCCCGATGATGGTGTTTACAATGCAATTGTGAAGAATGTAACTGGTAGACATGCTATATATTTTGTTGTAAATGACAACTTTGGTGGCTGGTTTACTGATATGTTTAAAGGAAGACATTTATTTGAATTTGAATCTTTTGTCTTTATGAAGTAACATTACCTCCCTATTTTACTTAAGATAAAATATGATATGCTATTTTATAAAAATTAAAATGAAAAAATCTAGTGTAGAAAAATAGATAGTATTTAAAGTATTTCATGAACTACTTTTATAGAAAAATAAACTTAAATTA
>NZ_JANDMF010000033.1:0-62514 GCF_031626875.1 Clostridium sp. SHJSY1 | reverse complement strand
TAGCTTTATATAATACTACTATTATATATAGTTATATTATTATTTACTTCCTATACTATAGTCACTAAAGATAACATAATTTTCTCCCTCCTCTGGCTATTTGTCAAATTTCTAATTACGTTCTTCTATATAATTAAAATATATACCAGTAAAAGTCATTTGTAAAATCATACTGCCTTTTCATATGTTTGTTATTGAACTTCATCATTTTAAATTTTTATTATATAATTCAGTTAATTCATCTATATATTCTTGTCCACCTGTCTTTAACCACTGTTTTTGAGCAGATTTATATCCATCTTTATCTATTTGCCCAGCTATATATTGAATTCTAGCATCACTCATAATATTTTGTAATTGTACACCTTTCTTAGAATAAACATCCGAAATTAATGAAGCACATGGGTTAAATACTGCTTTCTTTTTACCAGTTTCCATTATATTTGTGTTTATTTCTTCTAGTTTACTACCTTTTTTCTGATTTTTAGCTTCAATATCATAACCAAGTACATTAGTTGACAATTGTGAGTAAGCTGTTTTCTCATTTAATAATTTTTGATCTGTTGTAGATTCAATTTTTTCATCTTTTATTTCATAGTGAACCCCTTCAACTCCATGATTTAATAATGTAGTAACTTCTTCTGTATTTGTTTTATTTATAAAGTCCAAAACTTTTTTAAGATTTTTTTCATCTTTTACACTTTGCTTTGGTATCATAAACATCCCTGAATAGCCAGTCGTTGGTAGAATATAATTTCCAGCATCAGTTGCAATATCACCTATCATTGTTACATAAGAATCTCCATTTTGACCATCATCTCCATATTTCTCAACAGTTTTTTTTGCTAATCTATTCATAGCTCTCGATTGAGTATCTACTATAACTCCAGCTTTTCCATTTACAAAAGAATCATCCCATTTTCCTGAATCTAGAACTGCAAAATCCTTATTCATAAAACCTTCATCATATAATTTTTTAAAGTAATCTAAAGATTTTATATATTCATCAGTCATAAAATCTAAAACTACCTTCCCATCTTTAATAGTTGTTCCATTTGGCGCTCCAAACCAAACTGCCATCTGATCAAAAGGACTATTTGTATTTAATCCACCTGTCCATTTAGGTATTACCATACCTGTTGTATCATTAACACCATTTCCATCTGGATCGTCATTTGTAAATTTTTCAAGTACATTTGTAAACTCATCTAATGTACTTGGAACTTTTAAACCTAATTTATCTAACCAATCTTTTCTAAATATTACACATGAACGTATAACATCTCTCTTACGATATATTCCATAAGTTTCTCCATTAAATGAAGCATTTAATTTAATTTCTTCATCAGATTTTGATAAATTATCATAGTCTTTTAAATAATTATCTAATTTCCAAAAAGTACCTTTCTTAACATTACTTATTGTTGCTGCATCCTTATCTGTTACTATCATAATATCTGGAACATCATTAGAAGCTAATGTTATTGAGACTTTATCTGCATATGAACTATTTGGAACCCAAGTAATATCTACATCATAACCAGTTAGTTCTTTGAGTTTTTTATCTATTTCATTATTCTTTGTTGGTACATCAGAAATTAATAAAGGTGCCATTATAGTTATTTTCTTATCATCAGTATCATTTTCAGAACTTTTTGAACTACAACTAGCTAACATAGTGATTATTGATAATATGCCTACTAAAAATAATGCAATTTTTTTATTTTTCATAATTAACATCTCCTTTTCAATTGTAGTTAGTTTTCAATACTATATAATTATTTTTTTCTATAAAACAAAAAACTAATTACATAGCATCATCGTAATGCAACTTTTAGTCACATTTATCCTTGATACTTATAATTAGTCTCCAGTCTTTCTGGTTAACTTGTAAATATATAAATTCCAAATAAATTGTATTATTGTTATATGTTTAATATGATATCATTGTATATCAACTAATTCTAGATGTCAATTCTGAAAATTAATAACTATGATTTATATAAAGTTGCTTACATTGTATCCAAGTCAACTTAAGTCAAAAATATAATTTATTTTGCAGGTTTTGGAGTACAATTTAAATAATTTACATTTGTAGTATTCGAACTTACCCAAGGTGATTTTCCACTATTGGTAAAAGTAACCCCTTTAAAGGTACTATTCTTAAGATATTTTATAGATGCTCCCTTTTTACAAGAATCTAATGTAATATTATTTAAATTTATATTGTAATTATATTGTGTGGATAATGCATTGGCCCATATTCCATATCCACCAGCTTTGGTACAACTTATATTTGATAAAGTTATATCATGAAAACATCCTGGTGTTGGTGCTGGATTTTCAACATTAGTAAGCCCATAATTACTATCAAATGATATAGCATCATTTACAATATTACGCATTGTTATATCCCTTACTGTTACATTTCTAGATCCACCACCAATCTCTTTGCTAGTTTTAAATCTAAGGCCTATATTAGTTCCGTCAAATACACAGTCTTCTACAGAAACATTTTCAATCCATGCTCCAGTATAACTTCCAAAAACAACTCCTCCATGCCCTCTCTTTGTTGTACAATTAAATATTCTAATATTGCTATCAGGTATATTT
Organism: Clostridium sp. SHJSY1; assembly: GCF_031626875.1. Classification (NCBI taxonomy): domain Bacteria; kingdom Bacillati; phylum Bacillota; class Clostridia; order Eubacteriales; family Clostridiaceae; genus Clostridium; species Clostridium sp. SHJSY1. The sequence goes on along the minus strand of NZ_JANDMF010000033.1, from coordinate 59,901 downwards.
TCTTTTATTGCATCCAATCCATATCCTGCATTAAGATTTATACAATCATCCCCATTATCAAAATAACTATTAAATATATTACTATTATCAGTAGTTGCAATGTCTATTCCATCTGCATTATGTATCCCATAGGTTTTAACTGAAATTCCATCAACCGTTACATTCTTGCTATAGCTTATAAATATAGAATGTTCTGCTGGATTTACAATATTAATCCCCCCGATATAGAATCCAGTTACTCCTTTTGCTGTTATTAAGTCACTTCTTCCCTTATCTCCTTTAAGTTTACTCTGAGCCTGTCCAAGTTTTGTTAGATTTCCGTTCGAATAAGTTCCTCCATTTACAGTACCTTTCCCATATATTTTTACATTTGATATGCTACCATAATCAGTTGTATATGCGTTTATTAGCCCCATATAATTATTAGTAGAATAGTATGGGAATCTCTTACTTGTAAAAGCATAATCATTAATATTGTCACTACCAAGAAGTGTTCCATCTATCCTAAGTGACATATTGCTTTTTAAATATAATGCTCCTGATAAAAAATCACCTGAAGGAATTACAACTGTTCCACCATTTGAACAATCATTTATAGCAGCTTGAATCTTATCTGTATTCAGAGTTTTTCCATCACCAACAGCTCCATACTTTGTTACATCAAAAACTTGAGCTTTTGGTGATGTTTTTTGTGTTATTACTTTGCTATCAGCTGACTCAGTATTATTAGAATATTTAGCTCTAACCTTAATTGTATAAGTTGAATCTGCCTGTAAATTTGAAACTGTGTAATTTAACTTAGTTGTATTAGCAGTCAAAGAATCGTTTACATAAACATTATAACTTGAAATTTTTGAGTAATCAGCCGGCTTATCCCATATAACTGTAATGGAATCATCTGAATATCCCAAACTTGGAACTATAACATCTTGAGGTGCATTCCTTATTATATCTGCTCTTACTATATTTCTATTAATAGGACCAAAAGAAATAGCAACTAGAAACACTGTTGTAGTTAATAGTAATTTGAATTTGTGTTTTTTAATCATTTTAACATTCCCCTTTTCACTTGAAATAATTACATTTACTTCCTAGATTTATATATATATTCTACAAATACTCTTATACTCCTCTATTTATAAATGATTCCCTTTCATTTTTATTTTGCGACACCTAAAATATTATTCTAAATAATTCTTTCAAAAACAAAGAAACCATCTCCTTCGAGATGGTCCCTTTATATACTGCAAACGATAAAAAATATTACTTGCTTCATATAGGTGGGAAACTAAACATAAGCCATGGGCTAGGCTTACTTGAAGCAAGAGATAATGCCCATATACTTATTATATATGTTTATGTTTTAAATAATAGATATCTTTAGTCCCTTTATTTTCAGGACTATAGTCCCCTTCTAATAATTAAGAAATAAAAGTTTCTTTAACAAAGAAACCACCTCTTTTGAGGCGGCTTCTTCTTATATACTGCAAACGATAAAAAATATTACTTGCTTCATATAGGTGGGAAACTAAACATAAGCTATGGGTAGAGCTTATTTGAAGCAAGATACATAATACCCATACTCTTATTATATCTGTTTCTTATTGAAATGATAGATATCTATGGTCCTTTTATTTTTAGGACTATAGTCCTCTTTCTAATAGAAAATATTAAAAAGAGAGTAGAGAATTTTTTTAATAACAAAGAAGCCACCTTTTGAAGATGACTTCTTTATATACTGCAAACGATAAAAAACATTACTTGCTTCATATAGGTGGGAAACTAAACATAAGCTATGGGTCAAGCTTACTTGAAGCAAGAGGTCATACCCATATTTTTATTATATATGTTTCTATTCAAAATAATAGATATCTTTAGTCCTTTTATTTTTAGGACCTTAGTCCCCTTTTTTGCTAATATTTATGGTAGTACTCCTATACAAAAAATAAGCCAACTCATTTATATTGACTTATTTTTCACAATTTAGAATTATGTATAATCTTCCAAGTTATTTCCTTTGTTTTTTTCTTCATAAAATCCACTTACATTATTCTCAATAGCATATAATGTTGCATGAACCCTATCTTCTACTTCTATCTTTCTAAATATACTCGTTACATAATTTTTAACTGTTTTTTCTGATAAAAATAACATTTCTGCAATCTCTTTATTCTTCTTCCCCTCAGAAATTTTTATTAATATACTTAATTCTCTGTTAGATAGGTTTTCAAGTTTGTTTTCATTTGTACTTATATAATCATCAATGAATACTGATTCCATAAGTGTCTTATCAATATATTTTTCACCGCTAAATACAGCTCTTATGGCATTAGTTATAGCATTTCCAGCTGATTCTTTTAATACATATCCTTCAGCCCCAAAATCTAGCACTTCTTTTATTTTCCTTTTTTGTTTTTCTACAGTTAAGATTATTATTTTTATATCAGGCCATTTCTTTTTAACAATTTTTAACGTTTCTACCCCATCGAGTTTATCCATATTAATATCTAATAATATTATATCTGGAGTAATCTCTTTCAATTTTTCTATTAAATCTTCTCCACTATCACTTTCAAGCACTATTTCTAAATCTTTTTCATAACTAATTATTCTGATTAGACCTTCTCTTATTAATGCATGATCATCCGTTATAGCTAACTTTATCACTGTTTTCGTTCCCCCTAATTGTAGGCAGCTTTATCCTATACTCTGTCCCTTCATCTATTAAAGACTTTATTTGCATAGATCCACCTAATTCATCTATTCTATCGTAAATTCCTTTTAATCCATAGCTTTTTGTATTCTTTCTAGCATTCTTGAAAAATTCAGTAACATTAAAACCTTTACCATCATCCTTAATACTCAAATAGATATAATCTTCTCCTATATCCAATTGAACTTCTGAATTCTTTGCTCCAGCATGTTTTTTAATATTATTTAGGATTTCTTGAATTATTCTATACACAGCAACTTCTATTACATAATCAACTGCACAATCACTACTTTCAATATCTACTATTAAATTTGTAGATGTCTCCTCTATAAAAGCTTCTTTTAAATCCTCTATTGCTGCCTCTAAAGTAATTCCGTTTAAAAATGGAGGTTTTAAATCAAATATTATTCCCCTAACTTCCTTTAATGTTTTTCTAACATTTGATTTAAGATCTTCTAATTCTTCTAATCCTTCTTCTAAATCTTTATTTAGCAACATTTTACAAAAATCAATTCTCATAAGAGTACTTGCTAAATATTGTGCTGGACCATCATGAATATCTCTTGCTATCCTATTTCTTTCCTTCTCTTGTGCTTCAACAAACTTTATGGCATAAGCTATTTTACTATTTTCTTCAGCAGACTCTATATTTTTGTAAACATCACCTTTTAAATAGCTTAATGCTACATTTACTTGCTCAATTACATTATCTGCATCTTTAATATTATGAAAATTATTTTTAATAGACCTTTGTAAAGATTCTCTTCTAGTTTGCAATCTTCTTTCTTCTTTTTGCATAGTAATATATTCAACTCTAATATTTAAAGCTTCTTCATATATTAATCTAACTTCTTCTTCTTTCACTTCAAAATTTGCAGATGCCTTTGCTAAATTTTCTCTCATTTGCTTATCAACTTTTTCTAGTCTGTCAACTTCCTTAATAAGTTTTTTAATTTGATCTTCAACTATATTTAATTCCATTACTTGAGTTTCATATTCACTTTTTAAGGATTCGGCAATATTAAATATTTTGTCTTTGCCATTATGAATGTCTTCAATAACAACAGAAAGTATAGAATTTACATTACTTTTTTCTTCACCCATAACATCACCATTTCAACTTCATCTTATAGTTTTATTAAATTATAACATAGAATTTTGTCTATTTTCAAATAATATTGTCATTTTAATATTTAGTATTATCAAAATTATATATTTACACTATTTTTATTCTTAAAAACTATGTTATCTCTGACTAATATTGTCTATGTCTTATTATTTTTTACCATAAGTAATATATTGTTGATAGTTCAAATAAAAATAATTATAGTACTTATTTTGAGGTAAAAAATGAAAAATTCATTACTTAAAGAAAACTTTTATAAAAATCTTACTCCTTCTGTTCAAGATAAATTTAAATCTTTACTAAAAGCAGCTAAAATAAAAAATGCATCTGAAAAGATATCACTTTTTATATATTGTACAATTTCCATTATTTTTATTTACTATTTCAAAAAGACTTTCTATACAGTAAGATACTTTTCAAATTTAGATAATGTATTTAAATTCGCTAAATTTCTAGTTATTATAAATGGTTCTATATTGATTTCTACTTATATAACAAAAATACCAAAAGATAATTATTCCAAGGCTATTACTTCTTTTAAAAATGTCTACTTATTAAGTATTTGTAACTGTAAACTAAAGTGTAATTGCAAAACTGAATTATCAGCTTACTTAAAAAAACAAGGTATTAATTTATAAAAAAAATATTATCATTATATAATTGACATGCTTTTTCTTCTATGATAAAATAAAAATTTTTGGCTAATATCTCTAAAATGTGGTATAATATAAATATGATTATTTTGGAGGTGCTTAATTTGTTTAAAACAGGAGATAAAATAGTTTATCCAAACCAAGGTGTAGGTATTATAGATTTAATTGAAGAAAAAGAGTTTCGTGGTGAAACGCAAAAATTCTACAACATTCACTTATTAAACAATTCTCTAAAAATTACTTTACCTTGTAACCGCATTGAGAATTCTAGCATACGGTTAATATGTGATTCTAACACTTTAGATAATATTTTAGATAATTTAAAAAGGCTAAGTGAACAAAATGATGCTATAGATTCAACTAATAGTAAAGATAGGTTTTTAACCAACTCAGCAAAAGTAAAATCTGGATCATTACAAGATTACATTGAAGTTTTCTTAAACCTCTCTTTAATAAAGAGAAGCCATTCATTAAACTCAAGTGAAAATCAAATGTTAAATACGATAAAAAAAGTACTTATAGAAGAAATTAGCCTTGTTAAGAATATTACTGATAACGAAGCTAATGATTTATTAGAAAAAAACTTATCACTTTAAATTCTACATATTATACAAAGTTAAAGGCTGTATCTCTAAAAGTTTTTTGTAACTTCCTAAAGATACAGCCTTTTATTTAATTCTACTTATCTTTTGCCAACCTCAAATGGTTCTCCTGATGCTTTTGGCGCTTGAGTTCTCTTAGAGAAGAATACAAGTACTAAAAGTGTAGCAACATACGGGAAAATCTTAAGATAAACTGGCGGTACTGATGCTAATGATGGCATTACTTGTGAAATATTCGCAATTGTTGATGCAAATCCAAAGAATAATGTAGCACCCAAAACTCCTAATGGCTTCCATTGTCCAAAAATAAGAGCTGCTAATGCTAAGAATCCAAGCCCTGATACAGAGCCAGTAAATTCTCCCCCATAAGTTACTATTATAACTGCTCCAGCGAGAGAAGCCAAAGCTCCAGATATCATAACACCGATATATCTCATTCTATAAACATTAATCCCTGCTGCATCCGCTGCTTGGGGATGTTCACCGCAAGATTTTAATCTTAATCCAAAACTTGTTTTATTTAACACCAAAATACTTAATATTAATATTGCTAAAGCTAACCATGTTGTAGCATATGAATTTGTAAATAATAATGATCCCACTACTGGTATTTTTGAAAGCACAGGAACTTCTCCTGGTATAAATCCAAGTCTTATTCTTATATTTCCGCTTCCTGTAATATTTCTTGCTAAATAAACTGTTAAAGCCCCTGCTATCATGTTAATTGCAGTACCACTAATAACTTGATTTGCATTTAATGTCACACTTGCAAATGCATGTAATAACGAAAAGATTACTCCGGCTAAAGCTGCTGCAAATAAACCTATCCATAGAGCATATTCATTACCTTGATTTTGTAAAGTAACTATAGTATATGCCCCAACAAATGACCCAAATATCATAAGTCCATCTAGCCCTACATTTACCACTCCACTTCTTTCACAATATACAGCACCAAGAGCTGTTAATAAAAGAGGCACTGTATATGCTATTGCATAAGGAAAGATTTGTTCTAAAGTATCTAACATATTACTTCTCCTCCTTTATATTTAATTTTTCATGATTTTTTCGTTTTTTAAACTTCTTTATTAACTTATCCATTATCATACTTGTAGCAGCAAAGTAAATTATTGTTGCCATTATTGTATCTGCTATTTCTGGTGGAATACTTGCCATTGTTGTCATGAATCCTTTTCCTGCATATAAAAGTCCAAAGAAAAGCGCAGCTGCTAATACTCCAAAGGGAGAACTTGCTCCAAGTAAAGCAACAGCTATTCCATCAAAACCTTGATCAGGTAAAACACCAATTTGAATATTAGTTGCATTACCTATATATTGTGCTGTACCTGCAAGTCCTGCAAGAGCTCCAGCAATCATCATAGAAATAACTATATTTTTGTTAACTGAAATTCCAGCATATTCTGCAGAGAATTTATTAAATCCGACTGCTTTTAATTCATATCCTAAAACCGTCTTATCTATAATAAACCAAATTACTATAACTGCAATAATTGCTATAATAATACCATAATTTATAAATGATCCATCAAACATATTTGTTAACCAACTAGTTTTTAACGAAGCTATTTCTGGTAATTGTCTTGATTCGGTTTCAATTCCTTCAGCTTTAAAATGAGCTGGTATTGTATAATAAACAAACCAATAAATTGTCCAATTTAGCATTATAGAACCAACAACTTCATGTACATTAAACTTAGCTTTTAAAAATCCAACCAATCCTGCACACAATGCTCCACCTACTAAACCTGCTAATATAGCAAATAATAACAAAATAGGTCTTGGTAAGCTTGTAAAAGTTAATCCTACTGCTGTTGAACAAAACCCTCCAAATAACATTTGTCCAGGTGCCCCTATATTAAATAATCCAGTTCTAAATGCAAAAGCAACTGATAGGCCAGTAAGTATTAAAGGGGTTGATGTAGCAATAGTGTTTGCTATTCTTTCTGTAGTCATCAATCCACCTTGAGTTAAATAGAGATAACCTTCTAATGGGTTATGCCCCATTGCTGCCATCAATATTGCTCCTGCTACTAGTCCTAGGAGAATTGCAAGAAAAGATTTTAATCCATTATTCTTCATTTTTATTATCCTCCTTTTTAACTCCTGCCATCATTAATCCGATTTCTTTTTCATCAGTTTCGCTAGCATTTACTATTCCGATTAATTCTCCATTATTAATAACAGCTATCCTATCAGATACATTTAAAATTTCATCAAGTTCTAAAGACACTAAAAGTACAGCTTTTCCATTATCTCTTTGCTCAACTAGTCTTTTGTGAATATATTCTATTGATCCAACATCTAATCCTCTTGTAGGTTGAACAGCTATTAATAATTCCGGATCTAATCCAATTTCACGTCCTATAATAGCCTTTTGTTGATTTCCTCCAGATAATGTTTTTGATCTTGAAACAGCACCTTCTCCTGATCTTACGTCAAAAGCTTCAATTATTCCATCAGCATATTTTCTAATTTCACTTCTATTAAGTATACCTAGTTTATTCGAAAAAGGTTCTTTCATATATTTTTGCAATATCATATTTTCTTCTAATGTATACTCTAAAATTAAACCTCTTTTTTGTCTATCTTCTGGTATATGAGCAATACCACTTTCAATTCTCTCTCGAACCTTTAAATTACTTATATTATTCCCTTTTAAATCAATCTTTCCAGACTCAATTTTTCTAAGCCCAGTAATAGCCTCTATAAGTTCACTTTGTCCATTACCTTCAACCCCAGCAATTCCAAGTATTTCTCCAGCTCTAATGTCTATTGAGAAATCCTTAACCCCTAAAACTTTTTTATTGTTTTTAACATTTAAATTTTCTATCTTAACTAAAACATCACCAGGATTAGCTGGTTTTTTATCAACTTTAAATGAAACTTCTCTTCCAACCATCATTTTAGCCATTTCTGCTTGAGATGTATTTTTAACATCAACTGTTCCTATGTATTTTCCTCTTCTTATAACAGAACATCTATCTGCAGCTGCTTTAATTTCTTTTAACTTATGTGTAATGATAATTAAAGATTTACCTTCTTTAATTAATGTTTTCCAAATATTTATTAGTTCTTCAATTTCTTGAGGTGTTAAAACAGCTGTTGGCTCATCAAATATTAAAACTTCTGCATTTCTATATAACATCTTTAATATTTCAACTCTTTGTTGCATACCAACACTTATGTCTTCTATTTTTGCATATGGATCCACATTTAATCCATATTTTTTGGATAACTCTTCTATTTTTTTTGCTGCACTTTTTGTATCTAAAAACAAACCAAAACGCTTTGATTCTTTACCTAAAATTATGTTTTCTGTAACAGTAAAATTTTCAACTAGTTTAAAATGTTGATGTACCATTCCAATCCCTAAATCATTTGCCACATTTGGGTTACCAATCTTAACTTCTTTGCCTTTAACTTTTATAACTCCACCTTCTGGTTGATACATACCAAACAAAACACTCATAAGGGTTGATTTACCAGCTCCATTTTCGCCAAGCAAAGCATGTATCTCACCTTTTTTCAGCTGTAATGTAATATTATCATTAGCAACTATTCCAGGGAACTCTTTTCGAATGTTTAACATTTCAACTACATATTCCATTCCTTATCCTCCATCTTAATTAATTTAACACTTTAAACATTGTACACAAAAAAAGACGGAAGAACCGTCTTTTTTCTACATACTCTTCCTAAATTATTACTTTATTAAATTACCTTGTTCAGCTGCAACTTTAACTTCTCCACTCTTAATCTTGTCAAATACTTCTTTACAACTTTTAATAGTTGTATCACTTAAATTTGGATTTTGATCTGGTATTCCAACACTATCAGTATTAGCATCTAATACAAGTGATTGCCCACCTGGGAAATTTCCATCTAATTCATCTTTAACTAACTTATAAGTAGTAGCATCTACTTTTTTCATAGCTGAAGTTAAAATTGCTGATTTTCCTTCATCATAGATACCTTCTTGATATTGGTCAGTATCAACACCAATTGCCCAAACTTTATCACCTTTTTTAGCTCTAGTTTTTGCTTCTGTAATAACACCAGTTCCAGTTCCACCTGCTGCTGCAAAAATAGCCTTAACTCCTCTACCATACATAGTAGCTGCTATTTGTTGGCCTGCATCAGAACTGTTAAATGTACCTTGATAAATTATGTTTTCAGGTTTTAATGTCATCTTTGTTCCTAATTTTTCATTAGCATATTTAACACCTTGTTGGAATCCCCAGTTATATCTTTGAACTGCTGGAATTTCCATTCCTCCAATAAAACCTAAATCTCCTTCTTTTAATTCAACTGAAGCTGCTACACCTGCCATAAATCCTGATTGCTGCTCTGCAAATGATACAGCAACTGTATTTTCTCCAACCTTTGCTTGCTTTTCGCTTCCCTCTTTACCATTATTAGGAGAACCATCTATTAATACAAATTTAGCATCTTTGTACTTCTCTTGAGATTCAAATATTGCTTGCTCAAATTTAAATCCAGGTGCAACTATGAATTTGAATCCTCCATCATATAAATCCTTAATCTTTGATGTATAATCAGCTAAAGTTTGCCCATCTGGTTGAAGATATTTTTCTGTGATTCCCAATTCCTTTTTAGCTTTTAATATTCCTTCCCAACTACCTTGATTGAATGATTTATCATCTATTGTTCCTGAATCTGTAACCATTCCAACCTTTACTGAATTTTTTTGACTTTTATCACTGTTTCCACATCCAACCATTAACCCCGTTACTAAGAAAGTAGTTAATGCTAACGCAATTGATTTTTTTTTCATTTTAAACCCTCCAAGTATCAATTTACTTTCAAAAAGATTCTGTGATAAATTTCTTCATTTTATAAGGAAATTTATCACATGTATCGCATTATCTATATAATTTTATCCTTTAAAGTTACATATTGCAATAGAAAGTTAATGATTTATTATTAAAAAAAGAAATCGTTAACTTTTTTTTATTAGTGTTAAGTAACTATGTTGAAATAAGGCTATATTTAAATATAAATATGCAATACAAAATGTAAAAAACTTTAATTCATTCCTAAAATCAATATTAAATATAGATTTTAATTCTCAATATATATTATGTTATAAAATCTTATATTATTCATAAGTGAAGGTTAACTACTCGTTCATGGATATTTTAAATATATATTAAAATTTTATTACTTCTTAATTAAATTAACTGTATCTCTTGCTATAACAAGTTCTTCATTAGTAGGCACTACTAATACTTTAATCTTTGAATCTACTGTTGATATTTCCTCAAACTCTCCACGAACCTTATTTTTTTCATGATCAAGTTTTATCCCCATAAATTCTAAACCTTTTAAAGCTAATTCTCTTGTAATAGGTCCATTTTCTCCAACGCCAGCTGTAAATATTATAACATCAACTCCGCCCATTGCAGCAGTATATGCTCCTATTTGCTTTTTAATACTATTATGGTATATATCAAATGCCAATATAGCTCTTTTATTGCCTTTTTCGTATTCTGTTTCTATATCCCTAAAGTCTGAGCTAATTTCAGATATACCCAAAACTCCTGATTTTTTATTCAATATGTTATCAACTTCATCAACAGAATATCCAAGTCTATGTATTAAATATAATGGTATAGCAGGGTCAATACTTCCTGATCTTGTTCCCATTACAACTCCTTCAAGTGGAGTTAGTCCCATTGTAGTATCTAGTGATTTACCATCTTTTATAGCACATACTGATGCTCCATTTCCAAGATGACAGCTGATTATTTTTAATGATTTAATATCTTTATCTAAATATTTTGCTGCCTCTTCTGATACAAATTTATGTGAAGTTCCATGAAATCCATATTTTCTTATCCCATGTTTTGTATATAATTCATATGGCAATGCATAAAGATAAGCATTTTTATCCATAGTTTGATGAAATGCTGTATCAAAAACTGCTACCATTGGGGTATCTTTCATAAGTTCCTCACAAACTTCTATTCCTATTAAATTAGGTGGATTATGAAGTGGCGCTAATTTGCTACATTCATTTATTGATTCTTTTACTTTTTCATCTATTATTACTGACTTAGAATATTTTTCTCCACCATGAACAACTCTATGACCAACAGCTGAAATTTCATCCATAGATTTTATTACACCATTTTTATCATCTACTAATGTATTTAATACATATGATATAGCAATCTTATGATCTTTCATTTCTTCATTTAAAACATACTTTTCTCTTCCATCTACTTTTTGGACTAGCATAGAACCTTCTATACCAATTCTCTCAACTATCCCTTTTGCTAAAACACTTTCATTATTCATATCAATTAATTGATATTTTAAAGAAGAACTCCCACAGTTAATTACTAAAACCTTCAAATTCTTTTCCTCCAATTCTTATATTAAATTAATCTTTTGTATTTTTATGCACTTTATTGTAGAATTTGCGCAATTATCTGCACAAATATACTAGAGTATCCATAACATTATTTACACTTTATTATAAAAAAATTCATCTTTCAAATAACGTTTACACTTTTCAAAATACTTGTACTCTATTTTTTTTGCATCTTTTATATAATAATAGCAACCCACTAGTTTAGTCAATATTTTTTTATAAAAAATATAATCACACTTAATCTTCTTGTATACAAGCACAAAAAAAGATTAAGGAATTTTTCCCTAATCTCTTTATTCTCAGTTTTCTTTTTATTCTGGTAATGATCTATGACCAATTCCTATTACAACTTCATCTAAATGAAGAAGCCCAATACTTAGAAAAATACATACTGAAATATGTTCTCCTTTTCTAGCTATTCCAATCTTTCCCCCAACATTTTGTCCATTTGCTCTAGTGCTTACTTGCATCAAAGCATCCCTTGTAGCCCCTATAACAGCCCCCTCATGAAGATGCTCTTCTCTAATAAGTCCATTCCTCTTTGATGCAACTAATGCTCTTTCCAATATTTTATGAACAGACTCATTAATATTACCACCTACATTAACAGCTGTAACCCTTGCTGATAATTTTGAATATTCACTTTTAAGTAGCTCTTCTTCCTCTCTACTACTTATAGCCATTCTAGTCGCAATCTTTGCAACTTGAGTACTAGTTTCACCACTCATATAATTATCTCCATTCGTTTATTAACTAATTTATATCACATATTGTGAAAACTAAACATTCCTCTAAAGCCAAATACATATTTATTTTATCATTAAAACTTATATCTATTAAATCAGCTTTAACTTCCTCTATATACATATTTAAAACTATTCCAATTGAAATCATTATTTTTAATTCTTTTTTCATGAAATACTTAAAAAATCTTTTCTTGTTAAGTCTATCAAAAACATCTTTAATTTCTTTAGAAAAATTCATTGGATTTTTAATTAATGTAGAAGTTATTCCCAACATAGAATATACTTCGCTTCTTAATATACCTATTTCACTTTTTATATTACACAATATATCTAATACTTTCTCAACCTTTTTTACTACTTCTTTATCTTCTAAAATAAGCGAAAATGTTAGATTATTGATTATTTCTTCACCATAATTACCTGCTTTTTTTATATTGTCTGATATTGTATTAAATTCATCCATAATAGTGTCAATAGATTTATCTCCCGTGGCAAGTAATGTATAGCTAATATAATTATCGCCTTTAAATGCATATTTAATATCTATAGTCTTAATAATCCTATTATCTAACTCTTGTCCATAAAATCTATTAGAAAGCATAAATGCAGAAAAAAGTGTAGCTTCATTTTCCAAAAATCCTTTTGAAGTTAAATGCTCGTATATTGTAACAGTATCTTGAAATACCTTTTTATAATCCTTACTCTCATCAATTAATAAGGAAAATATATTACTGAATCTCCTTGAAAAAATATTTTTCTCACTTTCTTCAACTTCTAAATATCCTCTAATCTTTTTTAACTTTTCTAAATCTATTTCCTTATCTGTTCTATTATTAAGAAGAGCTTCTATTATATTTATTCTTTTCCCATCCCATCTTAATACTCTTCTTATCTCTTTATAATTCTCAGAAAATAAGTCTACCTTACTTCTCAGCTCAATATCCATATCATCATCCTTTTTATTTGTATTTTATATTAATATAATATCATAAAATTAAAACATCTTGGATACTTTTTATTTTAACTTATAAAAAAACCTTTCAAATTTAATTTTCTAAATTTGAAAGGTTTTTTCTTACAATGTAAAACTACCCATATTTCTAAACTTTTCGTATCTAAATTCAATAATTTCATCAATAGATTTATTATTTAGATTTTTTAATTCTTCTAATATAGCACCTTTTAATATATCAGCCATTTTAGTAGGATTTTTATGAGCCCCACCTCGTGGCTCTGATATAACTTTATCAATTACCTTTAACTCTTTTAAATTATCTGCAGTAATTTTCATCACTTCAGCAGCTTCTTTAGCTTTACTTCCATCCTTCCATAAAATTGAAGCAAAACCTTCTGGCGAAAGTATTGAATAAATTGAATTTTCAAGCATTAGAACTTTATCTGCAACAGCAAGAGCCAATGCGCCTCCACTTCCTCCTTCTCCCATCAAAACAGATATAATAGGAGTTTTTAATCTGCTCATCTCAAGAAGGTTTCTAGCTATAGCTTCTCCTTGCCCTCTTTCTTCCGCATCAACTCCACAGAAAGCTCCTGGAGTATCTATAAAACAGATTACTGGCCTTTTAAACTTCTCTGCATTTTTCATAAGTCTTAATGCTTTTCTATATCCTTCTGGCTTTGGCATACCAAAATTTCTTTGAATGTTTTCTTTTGTATTAGACCCTTTAGATATAGCTATAACAGTAACAGGTTTACCTTCAATAGTACCTATTCCTCCAATTATTGCTCCATCATCGCCAAATACTCTATCTCCATGTAATTCAATAAAATTATTAAATATATTTTCTATATAAAAAGCTCCAGTAGGTCTATCCTTATGTCTAGCTATATTAACTCTATCCCAGGCAGTCGTTTTTATAATTTCTCTACCCATTATTCTTCACCTCATGTATAGCTAAAATATTATAAATCTCTTTTCTTAAATTTCTTCTATCTATAATTGTATCTATAAATCCTTTTTTTAATAAAAATTCAGCTTTTTGAAAATCATCAGGCAAAACTTCTTTTATTGTATCTTCAATAACTCTTCTACCTGCAAAACCTACTAAAGCGTTTGGTTCACTTATTATTATATCTCCTTCCATAGCAAAACTAGCAGTAACTCCACCAGTTGTTGGGTCTGTTAAAACAGTTATATATAATAATCCAGCATCATCATGCTTTGCAATAGCTGCACTAATTTTAGCCATTTGCATAAGTGAAATAATTCCTTCTTGCATTCTAGCTCCACCTGAAGTAGTAAATATAATCAATGGTAATCCATTTTCTGTGGCATATTCTATTATTGATGTGATTCTCTCACCAACTACCGACCCCATGCTCCCCATCATAAAATAGCTATCCATTACAGCTGTTGCTACATCAATTCCATTTACCTTTGCGATACCTGTGACCACAGCTTCACTACTATCAGTGCTTTTTCTGCTTCTAATTATTTTTTCTTCATATCCTTGAAACTTTAAAGGATTTGATGTTTTTATTTCCTCTCCAACAGCCTTAAATGAACCTTTGTCAAAGAAAAATTCTATTCTTGTACTAGCTTTTATTCTAAGATGATTATTACAACTTGTGCAAACATAGTAATTACTCATTAAGTCTTCTTTATATATTATGCTCCCACACTTATCACATTTTGCCCAAAGGCCTGAAGGAATATTAGGTTTATCTTCTTCACTTTTAGTAATAGTTTTTACTGTAGCATATTGACTTTTCTTAAATAAATCCTTAAGCATTTCCAATCACCATCTTTTCTCCGATAAAAGAAGTATCATATTCTCCTTTTAAAAATTCTTCTTGTTCTAATAAAGAATATTGAAAATCTATATTTGTTTTAACTCCACCAACACCAAATTCACCTAGAGCTCTTTTCATTTTTATAATAGCTTCATCCCTGTCTTTTCCAAAAGCTATAAGTTTAGCAATCATGGAATCATAACAATGTGGTATCTTATATCCACAATATGCTGCTGAATCTAGCCTAATTCCCATTCCACCAGGAACATATAACTCTTCTATTTTTCCTGGACAAGGCATAAAGTTTTTGCTAGGATCTTCAGCATTTATTCTACACTCAATTGCATGTCCTTTTAGCTTAATATCTTCTTGTGTTAATTCTAGAGGAATACCTGATGCTATTTTTAATTGCTCTTTTACGATATCAACACCAGTAATCATCTCTGTTATAGGATGTTCAACCTGAATTCTTGTATTCATCTCCATAAAATAATAATTACAATGTTTATCTACTAAGAATTCAATAGTTCCTGCATTTTTATATTTAGCAGCTATTGCAGCTCTTTTAGCTACTTCACCCATCTCATTTCTTAACTCTTCAGATAAAAATGTTGATGGTGCCTCTTCTAATACTTTTTGATTTTTTCTTTGAAGAGAACATTCTCTTTCACCTAAATGAATAACACTTCCATGTTCATCTGCTAAAACTTGAAATTCAATATGTCTTGGATTTTCAACGAATTTTTCTATATAAAGAGTATCATCACCAAAACATGCTTTAGATTCTGCTTTTGCTGTATTAAAGCCTTTTCTGAATTCAGTTTCATTATAGGCAATTCTTATACCTTTTCCGCCACCACCGGCTGCAGCTTTTATCATTACAGGATATCCAATTTCTACAGCAATACTAACACCATGGTCTTCATTTTCAATTACACCTTCATAACCTGGTACCACTGGGACTCCAGCTTCTTTCATAAGTTTTCTTGCCATAGCTTTATTTCCCATAAGATCAATGGAAGTATAGTCTGGTCCTATAAATTTTATATTACATTCTTGACACATCTTAGCAAACTTTGCATTTTCAGACAAAAAACCAAAACCAGGATGTATAGCTTCAGCACCTGTTAAGACACATGCACTTATTATATTGGTTTCATTTAGATAACTATCTTTAGCTGCTGCCGGCCCAATACAAACCGCTTCATCTGCAAGTTGTGTATGAAGAGCTTCTTTATCTATATCTGAATAAACAGCAACAGTTAAAATTCCTGCTTCTCTACAAGCTCTAATTATTCTAACAGCTATTTCACCTCTATTGGCAATAAGTATTTTTTTAAACATTTTAATCACCTATCCTATTGCAAACATTATCTCTGCTTCACAAACTTTCTTTCCATCTACAGAAGCTATCCCTTTTCCGATTCCAATAGGGCCTCTTAATTTTATTATTTCACAGCTTAATTCTAATTTATCTCCTGGAACTACTGGCTTTCTCCATTTAACTTTATCAGCTCCAGCAAACATAGGAGTTTTTCCCTTATACTCTTCCATTTGAAGCACCGCTATAGCTCCAACTTGAGCTAAGGCTTCAAGTATAAGTACCCCAGGCATTATTGGATTGCCTGGAAAATGTCCTTGAAAAAACTGTTCATTCATAGTCACATTTTTGTAACCTGTAACACTTTTTCCTTCAATTACTTCTGTAACTCTATCTATTAGCAAAAATGGGTATCTGTGAGGTAATATTTCTTGTATTTCTTTTATTCCCATCATAATTATTATTCCTCCTTAACCTTAAAGATAGGTTGACCGTACTCTACCATATCTCCATCTTTAACTAAAATCTTTTTAATAGTTCCTTTTATTTCAGCTTCGATTTCATTCATTAATTTCATAGCCTCTACTATGCACAAAGTATCTCCTACATTTATGCTGTCACCAACTTTAACGAAAGAATCATTATCTGGAGAAGATGCACTGTAAAAAGTCCCAACCATTGGTGATGTAATTATAGATAAATCATCATCAATTTCTTCTGATTCAACTAGTACTTCTGTTGTTTTAACCACAACTTCATTTTCAACCTTTTTATCAAGATTCACTTCACTTGATTTAGTTACTATATTTTCAGTAGTAACTACTTCTTTAGTTGCTGCCCCACTTACTCTATTTAATGATTTATCCATTTTTATTTCTATATCTGCTGTCTTTATTTCAAATAAAGCTATATCTGATGAGTTAATAGAATCAATTAACTCTTTTACTTCTTTAAAATTCATCTCTTTACCTCCTACTTACTCTTCCCATTTCTTGAAAAGTAGTGTAGCATTGTGTCCACCAAATCCTAATGAATTTGATAAAACATATTTAAGATCTTGTTTTCTACCTACATTTGGAACATAATCTAAATCTAATCCTTCATCTACATTTTCTAACCCTATAGTTGGTGGAACAAAACCATCTTGAAGAGCTTTTATACATGCAACTGCTTCTATAGCCCCAGCTCCACCAAGTAAGTGTCCTGTCATAGATTTAGTTGAAGAAACAGGAATCTTATATGCATGATTTCCTAATGCTCTTTTAATAGCAATTGTTTCATATTTATCATTTAACGGTGTAGATGTCCCATGAGCATTTACATATGACACTTCATCTTTAGCTATTCCAGCTTCAGTTATAGCATCTAGCATAGAATCTGCTGCTCCTTCACCTTCTGGGTCTGGACTTGTTATATGATAAGCATCACAAGTACTTCCATAACCAACTACTTCAGCAAGTATTGTTGCTCCTCTTTTCTTAGCTGACTCTTCTGTTTCTAGAACAAGTATTGCTCCACCTTCACCCATTACGAAACCATTTCTATCCTTATCAAAAGGAATAGATGCCCTCTTTGGATCTGAAGTTGGGCTTAATGCCTTCATGCTATAAAATCCACCAATTCCAATAGGTGTTATTGAAGCCTCACTTCCACCTGCAAGCATAACATCAGCATATCCATTTTTTATCAACCTAAATGCTTCACCTATATTGTTATTACCTGTAGCACAAGCTGTAACCATTGATGTACAAGGACCCTTAGCTCCAAATTTAATTGCAATATTTCCTGCTACTAAGTTAACTATAGACATAGTAATAAAGAATGGAGAAACTCTTTTATTTGTACTAGATTCATGTTTTCTTATATCATTATCTATAGTTATAAGTCCACCAATACCAGAT
Source organism: Clostridium sp. SHJSY1 (assembly GCF_031626875.1). Lineage (NCBI taxonomy): Bacteria > Bacillati > Bacillota > Clostridia > Eubacteriales > Clostridiaceae > Clostridium > Clostridium sp. SHJSY1. The sequence continues at coordinate 41,670 of NZ_JANDMF010000033.1, read as the reverse complement.
CCTACATAAACTCCGAATCTCTTTTTATCTATTGTTTCTAAGTCTAAGCCAGAATTTTTAACAGCTTCATCTGCTGCTACTAAGGCAAATTGTGTAAATCTATCAAGTCTTCTAGCTTCCTTTTTTCCTATAACTTCTTCTGGACTAAAGTCTTTAACTTCTCCAGCTATTTTTACATCAAGGTTTGAACTATCTACATTTTTAATGTAATCAATTCCTAACTTACCTTCTTTTATATTATTCCAATAAGTTTCTACATTATTACCTAAAGGTGTCACGGCACCCATTCCTGTAATTACAACTCTTCTATTCATATTTTCCTCCTACATTACCATTCCGCCATCAACATTAATAACTTGACCTGTAACATAACTAGCAGCATCACTAGCAAGGAAAGCAACAACTCCTGCCACATCTTCTGGTGTACCTAATCTTTTTAAAGGAATACTCTTTTTAGCTTCATCTTTAAATTTATCTCCCAAAACTTCAGTCATATCAGTTTCTATAAATCCTGGTGCAACAGCATTTACTGTTATACCTCTTGCTCCAATTTCTTTTGCAAGAGATTTAGTCATTCCTATAACTCCTGCTTTTGAAGCAGCATAGTTCACTTGACCAGCATTACCAACTAATCCAACCACTGAAGACATGTTTATTATCTTTCCACTCTTTTGTTTTACCATAACTGGAGTTATAGCTTTTAAGCAATTAAACACTCCTTTTAGGTTAACATCTACTACAGAATCAAAGTCTTCTTTGCTCATTCTTAAGATTAAAGTATCTTTAGTAATTCCAGCATTGTTTATCATTATATCTATTTTACCAAACTTTTCTTTAGCTTGATTTATTAGATTTTCAACATCTTCAACTATGCTAATATCACCTTTGACTCTTAGTACTTCTACACCTAATTCTTTAATTTCTTCTTCTAATTCTATAGCTTTATCCTCACTACTTCTATAATTTAAAACTATATTAGCACCAAGCGATGCAAGTTTTAAAGCTATAGCTCTCCCTATTCCCTTAGCTGCACCTGTAACAATTGCACATTTTCCAGTTAACATAGAAATAACCTCCTAAATCTACTCTTTTAAAGTATCTATTGTATTGTTTAAAGACTGTAAATCTTCAACATTTAATACACTAGCGCTTCTATCTATCTTTTTAACAAAACCTCTTAAAGCTTTTCCTGGTCCAATTTCTACAAAAGTATCAATATCCTCTTCCATCATACTTCTTATAATTTTCTCAAAATATACTGGTGACATTATATGATTTTTTAATAATATTTTCATATTATCATCCTCTGTATATAATTCACCTTTTGTATTTGAATATACTTTGTTTTGCAATTTATTTATATTAACACCTTTTATAGTTTCATAAAATTCATCACTAGCTCCCTTTAGCAATGAACTGTGGAATGGGCCACTTACCTTAAGCTCTATCCCTTTACCACCAAGTTCTTTTGCTATTTCAATAGCTTTTTCAATGGCTTGATTTTCACCAGCTATTACAACCTGCCCTGGACAATTATAGTTAGCTCCTTCACAGACTCCAAAAGATTTTGCTTCATTTATTAGTTTTTCAACTTTTTCATCATCTAGTCTCATTATAGCCGCCATTTTTCCAAGACCATTAGGAAGTGCACATCCCATAATTCTTCCTCTTTCTTTTACAAGTAAAAGTCCATCTTCAAAATTTAAAGCTCCAGCATGGATTAATGATGCATATTCTCCAAGTGAAAGTCCAGCAGAAGAATCACAATTTATTCCTTGTATTTCTAACGCTTTTAGTATAGCTAATTCTGTTAATATTATAGCTGGTTGAGCATTTTCAGTAAGCATTAATTCTTCTTCTGGTCCATTAAAAATCAAATCTTTAATAGTCATTTGTAGAATTTCTTCTCCCCTATCAAAAATCTCTTTGCATTCTAAAATATTATCATATAAGTCCTTTGCCATCCCAACATACTGAGCACCTTGTCCTGCAAACAAAAAAGCTACTTTTTTACTCATTTTGTCCTCCAAAATACCTTAAATTTTCCTTAGTTTCACTAATGATTTCTTCGATTATTTCTTTTGCACTTTGCTCTTTATTAACTAATCCACAAATTTGACCAGCCATAAATGATCCATTATCATTATCTCCTTCTACAGCTGCTCTTCTTAATGACCCAGCTCCTAAAGTTTCTAGTTCTTCTGGAGTTACTTCTTTCATTTCAAGTTTTAGATATTGCTTTGAGAATTTATTTTTTATTACTCTTACTGGATGACCTGTTGATCTACCAGTGACATCAGTATCAATATCCTTAGCTTTGATAACCTTATCCTTATAATTTTGATGAACTGTACATTCTTTAGCTACTAAGAATCTAGTGCCTATTTGTACACCTTCAGCTCCTAACATAAAACTTGCTGCCATTCCTCTTCCGTCACCAATTCCTCCTGCTGCTAGAACCGGTATTTCAACAGCATCAACTACTTGTGGAACTAAAGCCATTGTTGTCAACTGTCCAATATGTCCTCCTGATTCAGTTCCTTCAGCTATTATAGCATCTGCTCCAGCCTTCTCCATTCTCTTAGCTAATGCAACTGAAGCAACTACAGGAACAACTTTAACTCCATATTCTTTCCACATCTCCATGTACTTTCCTGGACTTCCTGCACCAGTAGTTACTACAGGTACTTTTTCTTCACATACTAATTTAGCTACATCATCAGCGTTTGGCATCATTAACATGATGTTCACTCCAAATGGCTTATTTGTAAGCTTCTTTGTTTTTCTTATTTCTTCTCTAATCCATTCAATAGGAGCTGTTCCAGTTATTATGCCAAGCCCTCCAGCTTCGCTAACTGCTGCAGCCAAGGATGAATCTGCAATCCAAGCCATTCCTCCTTGAATTATTGGATATTGTATATCAAACAATTGACAAATCCTACTACTCTTCATTAAAATATCCTCCTAATATCCTTAACTAAAAAATAATTATATAATTATAAATAAATAATAAATCGGGAAACTAAATATTAACCCCCGATTTATTAAGTGAAATATTTTATTATGCCTTAACCTTTGCTTCTACATAGTTAACTGCGTCTCTAACGCTTTTAATTTTTTCTGCATCTTCAAGTTGAATTCCATACTTTTCTTCTATTTCAATAACCACTTGAAATAAATCTAATGAATCTGCTCCTAAATCTTCAAATGTAGTATCTATAGATACCTCTTCCTTTGACACCTCTAATTGTTCGCATATTACTTCTCTAATTTCTTCAAATATCATTTTAAAATCCTCCTAAAATTTTTTTCATAATTCCAAATAAATAATTAATAAATAAAATATATATTATAGTTCAATCAATGTTGAACCAAATGTTAAGCCTCCACCGAAACCAACCATAATCAGTTTCTTACCTTTTGTAAGCATACCTGCCTCATACATATCATTTAGTACAAGAGGAATTGTCGCAGATGAAGTATTTCCATACTTTTGCAAGTTGATGTAGAACTTATCCAAACTAACTCCTATCTTCTTTGCAGTATACTCAATAATTCTTATATTTGCTTGATGAGGTACAATATGATCTATATCATCTAAAGTCAAGTTATTTTTCTTTAACAACTCATTAATAGCATTAACCATTGCTCCTGAAGCAAATTTAAACACTTCTTTCCCATCCATTGATACCTTTTTATTTTTAACAACAGGTTCTTCAACAAATGGATTTAATACATCAAAGGATCCCGATGTAAGAGCGTCACCCTTTTCACCTTCTGATAAAGAATAAAAACTTATAAGTTTTTCTACATCAGATTCTTCTTTTGATAAAACCACAGCTCCTGCACCATCTCCAAATAATACACAAGTACTTCTATCTTCCCAATCTAAGATTTTAGAAAGAACCTCTGCACCTATAACAACAGCTTTTTTGAATCTATTGTTACTATTCATCATCGAAAATGCAATTTCAAGACCATAGATAAATCCTGAACATGCTGCACTAACATCAAATGCCATAGCATTTTTTGCTCCTATAGCTTTTTGAACCATACATGCAACTGATGGTGTAGCCATATCTGGAGTTATTGTTGCAACTACTATCAAATCAATATCTTCAGCTAGCACATTTGCTCTATCTAATGCTGTTTGAGCTGCTTTAGTAGCCAAACTAGATGTATCCTCTCCCTGAGAAATTCTTCTTTCTTCTATTCCGGTTCTAGTTACAATCCATTCATTGCTAGTATCTACAATTTTACTAAGATCTTCATTTGATACTATAAGGGGTGGTGCATAGGCTCCATACCCTTTAATGTTAATCACTTCCATTACTTCTCCTTATCAATATCTTCTATTTTGCCTTTAAAGAATAAATTTATTTTATCCAAGGATGAGACTAATATCTTTTCTTCCTCTTTATTTAGTCCTTCAATCGTTTGATTAACCATGTCATTATGAAATTTCTCATGTAATCTATAGGCAAGTTTTCCCTTTTTGGTTAAACGAATTAATACTACCCTTCTATCCTCTTCTGTCCTTTCTCGTTCAACATAACCCTTTTTTATCAGTTTGCTAATTGCTGTTGTTAACGTTCCAACCGTTATTCTTAAATCTTGTGCAACTTCTGTCATAGTTCTTTCCTTGTACATTCCTATGCCTTCAATAGTATGCATCTCTGTTATAGAAATATCCTTTAAAGGTCCACTTTTTAAAGTTTTCTCTTCAATCTCTAAAAGATCATTAAACAGTTGCACAAATAGATCATTAACAACTCTATTTCCCTCTTCCATTAAAATCCTCCACTTCTAATAGTATCTAGCCCACCAAAGAAGATTTTCTTCCATGAGAGCCGGAAATAGCCAAAGCAATAAAATACTTTGATATTCAAAATATACTACACTCAAAATACTTTGTCAACTATTTTGGAGGTTGGATGGTACAAACTATTAACATTTCATTTCATTACATATATAGGGTTTAAATGTTCTAATTTTTTTAATAATCTTTGTTATTATTCCTCATTTTCTTTACTTTTATTACTATAGACTAATCCCAATTTAAAATTCTAATAATTATTTAAACATGATAATAGTAATAAAATATTTTATTAACAATAAAAAAATAGTATATAATAGAAAGATAATGTTAAAAAACAATAAAATGGAGGGTTTATATCATTGAAAAAATTTTTTAAATATTTTTTATTACTATTTCTAATTTTAGCTATTTTTACAACTATAATATTTAGAAATAGATTATCACTATACTACACCATTTATAAGCAATATGATTCATATAAAGATGAGCTTAGTTCATTAGATTCCACTTCTTTGCTAAATAACGCAAATACTTCTGACTTAAAAAAGGAATCCATTCAATATAAGAACACTAGAAACACTCCTGTATCCTTGGATATTTATAGACCTGATAAATCACCATCTAAAGGATCTCCTGTACTTCTTTATGTTCATGGTGGTAGTTGGGCCTATGGAAGTAATGAAATTCCTAAGGTTTTATCTCCAATTTTAAAACCTTTTCTTAATCAAGGGTATACAATAATAAGTGTTTCATATGAACTATTAAATAAAAAAGCAGATTTTTCAAAACAGGTTGCTGATGTGAAAGATTCCATAAAGTGGATATATAAAAACAAGGACACTTATAACTTTAATACAGATGAAATTGGAGTAATTGGAATCTCTGCTGGGGCACATCTTTCCCTTTTGGCAACTTACTCTGATACTGAAGAATTTGTTGATGATCAAAGCCTTAAAGACTATCCTTATAAGATAAAATATCTTATAGATTTTTTTGGACCAACTGATCTTTCAAGTTTTGATGAAAAATCAGCTATAAAAGAAGCAGTTCCATTTCTTTTATCTGTTAAAAATAAAGCTGAATATATAAAAAAATATAGTCCTATTAATTATGTAAAGAAAGACTTACCCAAAACGCTTATAGTTCATAGTAAAGCTGACACTATGGTTCCCTATAACAATTCTTCCAATCTTTACGAATCTAGTAAGGCACTTGGAAATAACGTTAAACTTGTTACACTCAATAATACAAATCATGATTTATCTAACTTGAATTATGATGATTCAAAACTATTAGTATTAAATGTATTAACTTACATTATAAACAATTCACCTTTGTAGAATAATATAAGATATTGTTATATTATCACTGTTAATATATAATTATATTAAATAAGTGGGAGGTGTTAATATGAAAAAGTTATTGTCATTTATTTTATGTCTCATTTTAGGATTAACTCTTATTTCATGTTCATCTAGCAAAGATAAGGAGACTGAAAATAACAAGCCTGAAGAAATAACAAATACTGCAAAAGACTCTACTACCAAACAAGAAGATACAAAATCAGATACAAGGAAAGATACAAAAACTGAAAATGAAAATACTACTAAAGTTGAAGAAAAAAAATCCAGCTTAGTAACTTTAAAAACCTATACTGCAGATGAAGAAAATTTATCTATAAAAACTTTAAGTTCAATTCAAATTGAAGATAATTTATCTCTTAAAGATAAATTAACACAGCTTGCGAATGAACTTTCTTCTAAAAATTTTAGCGGATTGCCTATTAAAGTAGTTAACGTTGAAACAATTAATGGTTCTAAAAAAGCCACTATAAACTTAGAAAACTTAACAACCGATAACTCAATAAGTTGGACTAGAACATATTTTCAAGGAACAACTGGCGGTGCAATAACTACTAAGTCATTAATTGAAACTTTTAAGCAATCTTCATATACAGGTGATTGGATTAATTATGTTGAATTTTTATATAATAATGAAAAAATTGAATATGAACATGTTCAAAATTTAGAAAATGTTATAAAACTTAGGTAAATTAAAAGGCAATTGAAATTTAATCAATTGCCTTTTAATTTACCTTGCTTTTTCCACTCTTAATTTCTTACCTTTAATAGTCATATTTTGAAGTGATATAAGAACCTTATTTCCCTTTCCATTTAGTATTTCTACATAAGATCCCATATCTTGTATATCTATTATTCCAATATCTTCAGCCAAAATACCTTCAATATTAGAAATAGTTCCAACTAAATCAATAGCTCTTATTTTTTTCTTTTTTCCACCATTCAAGTATAATTTTAATATACCTTTATTAACATCTCTGGCCTTTAAATTTTTCTTTTTCCCAGACTTCTTTAAAAATTCTATCCCTAACTTCTCTTCCTCTTTACTTATATTTAGTTCACTCAAATTTTTTTCTGGTATTTTAAACCCTATATATTCATTAATATCATCAACAAATCTATCTTCATAAGTAGTCATAAAAGTAACTGCTTTTCCCTTTTTTCCCGCTCTACCAGTTCTTCCTATCCTGTGCACATAACTTTCCTTTTCTAAAGGGATATCAATATTTATTACATGAGTTACATCTTCTACATCAATACCTCTTGAAGCAACATCTGTTGCAACTAAGATTCTAAAATCTCCTTTTTTAAATCTATTCATAGTCTCTATCCTATCTTTTTGAAGCATGCCACCATGTATTTTATCTACAGAATATCCCTTCTTTTTTAGATTTTCATATGCCAAATCTACATTTTCTTTTGTTCTACAAAAAGCAACTGCTGTTTCTGGTTTTTCTTTTATCAATACTTTGCTTAGGAAATTTAACTTTTCTTCTTCTTTAACTTTATAAATATAATGATCTATTCTATCTCCAATTAAGTGTTCACTTTCTATTTCAATATTTTTAGGTTTATTCATATAATTTGAACAAAGCTTTATTATTTCTTCTGGTAAAGTTGCTGAAAATAACATAGTTACTCTCTTTTTAGGGATTCTTTTAATCACTCCTTCAACTTGACTTATAAATCCCATATTAAGCATTTCATCTGCTTCATCTATTATTAAATATCTAATACCAGATGTATCAAAGCTCCCTCTATCTATATGATCTAAGACTCTTCCTGGAGTTCCAACTACCATATGAGTTTTCCCTTTTAAATCTCTTGCTTGATCTTTAAAAGGTGACTTTCCATAAACTACAACAGGTTTAATTCTTTTAAACCTGCCAATATTTTTTACATCTTCACCAATTTGAATTGCAAGTTCCCTTGTAGGACTAAGTATTAATACCTGTGGTAAATTTTCTTCCCATTCTACTTTTTCACAAAGTGGTATAGCAAAAGATGCTGTTTTTCCTGTTCCTGTTTGAGCTTTTACTATTAAGTCATTATTTAATAAAACCTCACCAATAACTCTTTCTTGAACTTTTGTTGGACTTGTGTATTCTAATGCTTCTAAAGCTTTTAGAATATCCTCACTTAAATTAAATCTATCAAAACTGTTCTTCATATTTTTCTCCTCATGTACATAATATCCAGCTACTATTATACATCATATTAACTTATAAACAACCTATCTTTATTTCTTCAATAATTTCCTTCCTTACAAATGAAAATTTTCTCCCTAGTTCAAGCAAAGAATAACATATAACCCTACTTAATATACTCATAAAATAAATATCTCTTTCCTTATTACTTAAATTATTATTATATATCAAGTGCATATCTTCTATATAATTTATAATATCTTCAAATGTCTTTAAATTAACACTTGCCTCTTTAGAATACCAATTCCAAACAACTCCAAGTTTACTCCACATTAGCATTCTCTGAGTTTGTTCATAAAATTCATGTTTGATAATAGACTTAGTAAATCCTTTATTATGAGGAAATGTAAAGAAATCGCATAAGTAATGCACAATCATCCCAAGTTTTATAGATATATTTTTCAAAGAAAGTGTATCACTCTTAAATATTAATTCTTCCATTAATTTTATTACATCTTTAAAGTTTGTTTCTTTTTCATGTGGTGAAAATCTATAAAAAGGACTTAAATCTGGTAGCATATTCCCAAAGGTAAAATATCCAATGTGTATATTATACCCCTTTTTTTTAATCTCTTTTCCTAATATATTTCCAAACTTTCCATGAAGTAATGTATCCATAACCAACCCACTCCTACCTTTTTTCTTAATTTTAACAATTTAAAGTTAAAAGTGAATTATATATATGTTATAAACTGTTATAAAAAAAATTACAAGACATCTTAAATTTAAGATATCTTGTAATCTATATTAACAAAAAATATTAGGCTTCCTTAATTATAATATTAATTTTTCCAAATGATAGACCAATAGATACTACATATGCGTTAGTAACCTTTATATTCGAATAATTTTCTTGTGGAGTAAGGTTTAATTCTATACCTGCATCAGACATGTTAACTATAAAAATTCCATTTTGTAAATTTAAAAATTCACCAACAGAAGCTTCTGCCATCTCATCAACAGAATCTAATTCTTCTTCAGCGTATTTAGCTGCAAATTTTATATAAGAATCTTCATCTGCTTCAATAAATGTATTTAGATTAACTCCACCTATTATATCTTGTTTAGCAAAGAACTTCCCCTCATATTCCTCCATTTTAATCACATCAATTATAACAGCTTCTGTATCTATAAATCTAATTAAATTTCTTGCAAATAAAGATATATAATCTTTAAGTACTTTTTCATTTTTACTCTCTTCAAATTTTACATATGTATTTATTATTTCATCTATATCATCTTTTTTTAATGCTTCAAATTCCTCATCTGTAACACTATAATCTTTTTTATATTCACCTATAGCCTTTTCAAATTGTTGAAGTGTCATATATTCCTTATCTACAAGTGCCTGACCTAATAAAAGATACCCTACCTTTTGAGAAGATAGCAACTCTTCTACTTGTTCTTCTTTTAAGTAACCCATATCTACTGCTAGTTCACCATATCTTTTATCAAGCCTCTTTTGTGCTTCATTTACATTCTCTGCGTCATCTGCAGTCATATATCCAGCATTTACAGCTAAAACACCTAATTTTAATCGTGTATTATTTTGATTTTCTAACCCATAATGCAATTGTTCAGGAGTAAGATATCCTTTGTTCAATAAATATTGACCAAAATATTGAGTAAACATAATCTATTCCCCCTTTTTAATAAATTTATTCACTATATTTTGAATTTGTTCTTGATTCCAAGGTTTTTGAATAAATTCAAATGCACCTGCTTCAAGTGCCTTCTTTAAATGCTCTTTAGTTCCAGCTGAAGAAGCCATAACAATTTTAGCATTGTTATCATAAACTTTTATTTCTGAAACGGCTTCTATTCCATCCTTTACTGGCATAACAATATCCATAAATACTAAATCTGGATTATTTTCCTTATAAACATCTATTGCTTTTTGACCATCACTAGCTTCTAAAAGCTCAACAGATCCACATAATTTTAAAGCATCCTTTAATTTCTTTCTCATTAAAATCGAATCATCACATATAAGTATTTTTAATACGCTCTCTGACATAAATTCATCCTCCATAACTACCTTTTATGTACAATTTAACCATTACAATATATCTTACTATTATGTAGTATGTGTATAATGCATATGAAGTATGTGTGAATTTAAATTAAATTCTTTTATTTAATCATTAACTTTCATAAATTGATAGCTATAAAACATTATCAAAAATGACTAAATTATTTTAAAAAGAGTAACCTAATATTAAATACTTTATTTAAAACCATTCTTAATCAAAGAAATGAGGAGATATATGATGAATTTATTTAAAAGATTAATATTATTTATTATAGCTTTTTCTCTACTATTTACCTATTCAAATACTATTTATGCTTATTCAAACCTTAATATGGAATATATCACCAAACCCATAAATGCAGCAGTAGTATTATTTAAATTTGATGATCCTTATATGAATTTAATTAGAGATAATTTAATGGATATATCCAAAACAAGTGGTGAAAATATACAATTTACATTTTTTGATGGAAAAAATAATCAGGCAATCCAAAATGAGATTTTAAATCAACTGTTTACGAGCAATTTTGATTTATTATTAGTTAATTTAGTTACTATAGATGATACTTCTCTTGAATATGTAATTAATGGTGCAAATGCCTCAAATAAACCCGTTATTTTATTTAATACTAGTCCAACAACTATACCACCAATGGTAAAATCATATAATAAGTTTTTTATTATATCAACAGATACAAAACAATCTGGTATTTTGCAAGGAAAACTTATTGTAGACATATGGAATAATAGCAAATCTATTATTGACAAAAACAATAACAATATTTTAGAATATGTTATTATTAAAGGTAAATCTTTAGCTACATCTACAATTGATAGAACAGTAAATTCTATTTCAACAATTAAAAATGCTGATATAAAAACAAGAGAAATTGCATCTTTAAGTGCTGATTGGAGTAAAGATATAGCAAGACAAAACATAGAACAAATATTCCTTAAGTATGGAAATAATATTGAAGCTATAATTTCAAATAATGATGCAATGGCAATCGGTGCTATTGAAGCTTTACAGAAATATGGCTATAATACTGAAAATAGTAAAAAAAATATTATTGTTGTTGGTATTGATGGAATACCAGAAGCTAAAGAACTTGTTAATAAAGGAATAATGAGCGGAACTGTAATTCAAGACCCAAAAGAAATAGCAACTACAATTTATCATATTGGACTTAACTTTATTAATAATAAACCACCTCTTGAAAATATAAGTTATTCTCCTAAAGATTCATATCCTATTATCGAAATGCCTTATTATGAATATAAAAAAGATTAATATAGATTTATAAATTAATATCTAAATCTTATTTAATATATAAGGCAGAATATTATATTAATAAAAATATGACATTCTGCCTTATATTTTTTCTATTAACCCACATAATAATATTATTATTTCATAAGTGTGGAGGAATACTATGAGGAAATTCAAAAAATTATTAACTTTTACTCTAATTCTAATCTTACAGATATTTTATAACTCAAATATTATTTACGCTTTTTCAAATATTAATATAGAAAAGCCTTCTAAAATAGGTGTGATATTTTATGAACTCGAACATCCTTATCTTATAGAAATTCATGATAATTTAGAAAAAATTCAAAAAGAAAACAGTAATAAAGTTAACTTTACCTTTTTTGATTGCAAAAAGAATTCTTCTATACAACTTGACATCTTGAACCAAGTACTTGAAGAAAATTTTGATCTTTTAATCTTAACTATTTTAGAAAATAGAAGTAATATAGTAGATAATTTTATTATAAAAGCTAGCAAAAAGGATATTCCATTAATTTTTTATGCTTCAAGTATTCCAAAAACAGATGCATTAAAAAACTATCCTAAAGCTTATGTTATGAATGAAGAAAATCAAGAACTTGCTAGTATGCAAGGAAAATTCATTGCAAATCTATGGAATTCTAATAGAAAAGCTATAGATAAAAATAGTGATAATGTATTACAGTACATACAATTACGTGGTTATACTAATAATCCATTAGATACACAAAGAACTAAGCTTTCTATTGAATCAATTAATACTGAAGGTATAAAAACAGAAGAACTTGAATCTACATTTGCTTACTGGGATACAGAATTAGCAGAATCTATAGTATCCTCACTATTTTTAAAATATGGTAATAAAATTGAAGCAATAATTGCTACTGGCGATTCTTTAGCTGTAGGTGCTGTTAAAGCCTTACAAAAATATGGATACAATAAGGGGAATAAATCAAACACCATAGTAGTTGTTGGATTTGATGCCCTCCCTCAAGCTGTTGATATGATAAAAAAAGGATATATGGCTGGCACATTTTACTTCGATCCTTATGAAAAATCGAAAGCTTTATATGATGTTTCTATGAATTTAATTTCTAATAAAAATCCTATTGAAGGCACAACTTTAAAAATAAATGGTAAGAATATTGCTATTACAGCAATGCCAAAACAATATATAAATTAAGAAAAATCAATAAATAAGTTTATTATAGATAAAAATATAAGGTTACATTCAAAATTCAATGTAACCTTATGTTTTTATAATTAATCTTCCTTAACAAAATCCCTTAACCTAAAACTGCCACAAGTGAAGAATACAATTGAAATTAACACTATAACGGTAGTTGCTTTAATGATATTTGTACTATTTAAAATTTCCACAAACCAATAAAATGGAGATATTACAGCCAGTCTTTTTATAACTGGTGGTACATTAGAAAAATCAATTAAATTCATATTAAAAATAGCTATAAAGAAACTTAATATTCCCAAAGTTATTATAATTAAATTAGCTATTTCAGGTTTTTTTGTCCATCTTGTTGTGGCTATAACAAGAGATGTTGTTATTAAACTACTTAAAGTTATAACCCAAATGGCTAACATAAGATTTTGGGTAGGTAGCGAAGTAACTTTACTTGCCACAACAAAAGCCACTGAACTTAATACACTTTGTATTATAAAAGTAGCCAAGAACATGCCTCCTAATATTTTTTTATCAGAATTAGGTGTTACTATAGTTCTTTTTAATACCTTCCATACTTTAAGTTTCACAATATCTTGTGCTATTATAGACCCTCCTATTAGCATAAAATAACAAGTCATTAAAGTAATCATATTAAACTCTGTGTTATCCTCATTCTCAATCTTTTCTATTTTAGTAGAAATAGATTTATCACCAAGCCCAGACTCTAAATTATTCTCAAACTTTTCTTTTATAAAATCTTCTATTTTAACTTCAGCTATTATAGAACCTGTTTCATTTTGTATTTTATATGCTTTGATTTTGGGCTGAATCTTATCTTTAATATTATCTTCAAATTTATCCCCTATCACATATAGTGCTCCTATATCACTATTTTTTAAGGAATTAAAATTTTCTTCTGCTTCTCCATTTAATGTTAAAACCTTATAATCATCTGATAAGCTCTTTACAAGTTCCTCTGAATATTCACTTTTATCGCTATCAATTATTCCAATAGTTTTGTTTGAGCTTGAACTATCACTTGCTTTGCTTATTCCAATTATCATAACAGCAGGAAGAATACATGACATTAATACTATCAATGGATTTTTCAAATATCTTTTCATATTTATTAAAGTAATTCTTATTAAGCCCATCTTTCTCCCCCCTTACTAAAGCTTTCTTTTATGAAAATAATTAAAAATAATAATGCTGAAGCTCCTAATATAAATATTAAATCTTTCTCTGATCCTATTAAATTTCCATTTGTGTCTAAAGTATTTAAAGCTTTTGTTATATAATGAGTTGGCATAAATTTAGATAACAAATTTGATTGTCCACTAAACATTTCCATACAAAGAGTTGGAATCAAAAATATTATTAAGCCAACAGCTTGACCATACTTTTTTCCAAATAAAGTTGTAATAAACTTACTAACTGTTGCTATAAATGCTGAAGCTGGGATTACTATTTCTAAAATGGCTAAAATACTACCATTAAAGGCTGTTTTAAATATTTTGAAGAATAAAATATAACATATTAGTACTAAAGCCCCATAGATAAATGTTGTTATCCACTCATATATAAATATTGTTTGTCTCTTAATTGGTGTCACTATGGTTCTTCTTTCTAAATTCTCAACATCTGGAGTATAGTTAGCATTAATCATAGTATAAATTAATGACATTATTACAAATCCACTCATAGATGCGGCCATTAATTCATAATTGTTAGCCTCTTTCTTTGAGTCAATTATTTCAGTTTCCACACTATCCTCATTTAGTATCTTTGATAACTCTTGATTTTTTTCACCTGATGAACCTAAATAAAGACTTTTATGATATTTATCTAATATCAATCTTAGAGTTTCTAAAACACTTTTTCCTTTACCTTTATCTACTAAAATAATTTTATTTTCCTTCTTATCTTTTATACTTTCTTCATAACCCTTAGGAATTTTAATTTCTGCCTTTCCTTTATCCACTACTTGGATTAAATCATTCATATCATCACTTTTTAAAAACTCAACTAAATCAGTTGACATTTTAGAATCATCTTCATCAATTACACTTATTTCAAGTTTACTTAGCTTTAAAGGATTTTTATTTATTCCATCCTTAAACATTCCCATTACACTAGCAAGTAATATTGGAAGTAATATAAGTAGTGCCGCTGAAGTAATCCAATTTGACATATAACGTTTTAATGTTATTTTTAGATATACTATAAATTTCATACCTTTCACCTAATCCCTTAGATTCTTTCCTGTTAGTGTTAGGAATACATCCTCTAGCTTCACTTCTTCATAGCTGATTCTATTTATATTTATATTATCTTTTTCAAGTATGCTTAAACATTCTCCAAGTTTAAAATCATGATTTATAGTTAAACTTATCTGCTTTTCTCCTTCTAAAACTTTGATTACACCTTTTGTTTCCTTAATCTTAATAATAGTTTCACCTTTTACATCACTTACATCTATTAAAACCTTATTATTAGGAAATACTGAAGACTTAATATCTTCTTTTCTCCCATAGGCTACCTCAACTCCAAGGTCCATTATAAACACTCTTTCGCATAGCTCTTCTATCTCTTCCATATAATGTGAAGTATAGAGTACTGTTGTTCCCCATTCATTTCCTATCCTTTTTACAAAATCAAATATATGCTGTCTTGATTGTGGGTCAACCCCAACTGTTGGTTCATCTAAAATCAAAACTTTAGGATGATGTAGTATTGCTATTCCTATATTTAACCTCCTTTTCATTCCACCTGAATATTTTTTTACTACTTGTTTCTTTTTATCTTTTAGCCCAATAATGTCTAATGCTTCATCTATTCTCTCTTTAAGTTCTTTTCCTTTTAACCCATATAAGGCCCCAAAGTATTCTAAGTTATCATAAGCATTTAAAGTTTCCATAAGTGCAATATCTTGAGGAACATATCCTATATCTTTTTTAGCATCAATTGGTTCTTTAACAACATCATGCCCACAAATTTTTATATCTCCACTATCAGGTAGCAATGTATTTACCATTATATTAATAAGTGTTGATTTTCCTGCTCCATTTGGTCCAAGTAATCCAAAAATTTCTCCTTTTTCAACCTGAATACTAACGTTATCAAGAGCAAGCTTGTCTTTAAATCTTTTTGAAATATTATTTATCTCTATTACCTTCATAGAAAAACCTCCTAAATCATCTTACATTTATAATAAGACAACCTAGAAGGTTTAACCATCACTAAAAGTCACTCTTAAAATGACTTAAGTCACTATTTTATTTTTAAAAGCAAATATAGCTATTTGTGTTCTGTCCCTTAATTCAAGCTTCGAAAGTATATTTGTAATATTATTTTTTATAGTTCCTTCTGATAAAAACAGCTTATCTGATATTTCTTTATTAGTAAGACCATTAGCTATTCCTTCAATTATTTTAATCTCTTTTTCTGAAAGATTATACTTGCCTATATCATGCTTATTAACTCCATTTGAAATAAATATTTCCTTAGCTACTTGAGGATTAACTACCATATTTCCTTTATATGCACTTTTAATTGCCTCATAAATTACATCATGAGAACTATTCTTTAAAAGATATCCAAATGCACCATAACTTAAAGCTTCTTCTATATATTCTTTATCTTTAAATGTAGTAAGTATTAATACCTTAATTTTTTCAAATTGCTCTTTTATAAGTCTTGTCCCCATAACTCCATCACAAGTTTCCATCCTTATATCCATAAGAACTATATCAATATTGTTATCCTTACATATATCTAAAGCTTCATACCCATTTCCAGCTAAGGCCACCACTTCAATATCTTCAAAGGTTGACATCATAATCTTAAGCCCTTCCCTAATTAATTTTTCGTCATCAACTATTAATAACTTTATTTTATCCAATGTCTAAACCTCCATATCTTTTGGTATTATAACTTTTATAAAAAATCCTTCTTCTTTTCTTGATTGCATTTCAACTATACCATCCATTTCCTTTACTCTCTCTTTTATTCCTCTTAAACCTACTCCGCTTTCTATAATCTCTGCAGAGCCTTCTCCATTATCCTTAAAAGAAATCAAAAACTCTTCTAAAGTATAATTTATTACTACATTTATTAATGTTGCTTTTCCATGTTTTAAAGAATTAGATAAAATCTCTTTTGTTATTTTCTCTAAATGATGTAATTGTTTTTCAGTTAAATTCCAATCGCTCTTAGATATTGTTGTTTTAACTTTAACCCCTGTTAGTCTCTCAAAATTTTTGCAGATGTCTTCTAATATAATAAAGTCTTGATAGCTTTCATACTCATCTGGCTTTAACTCTTTTACAGCTTTTCTTACATCAGTTAAACTTTCATCTATAAAGCCTCTTAACATTTTCGCCATTTCATATATATTGGGATTTTCTTTTTCAGTAATACTTTCCATAGCAGCTAGCTGAATCATAGCAGTGGACAATGCATGTCCTACACTATCATGAATTTCTCTTGAAATCCTATTTCTTTCTTTTAATAATGTTATCTGTTCAACAGAATCAGCATAGTTTTCAAGTTCTTTATTCATTTCCTTAAGCTTCGTCTCTGATAGTCTCAATTTATCATAAAGACTTTGAGCATCTATTTTACTTTTATAAAGTTCATCTATATATAATAAAAGTAAAGTAAATAGTATCATAAGTGCTATGGTTATATATGAAATATTATTTAAATTTAAATAAGTTATTGATATAGTTATTATATTTATTAAAACTATTATTAGATACTTTATGGTTCTATTTTTTATTATAAATCCATCAATTAAACATCCAATCAGATAAAAAAGTATAGATCCTCCAAAAAAATGTTGTCCTAAAATAGCAAATACTATTTCTACTCCCATTGAAACATAAAGTTTTTTATTATCTTCTATAAAATTAATCCTTAAATGATTGTTTATTATAATAATAAAAATAAATGCTACACTTATAAATTTATCTTTATCTGTTTCTACAAAGATTTGTATGAGTAACATAAAAAAACTTATATACCGTATAAAAAGTAGTTCTTTACTCTTAATCATCAATTATCACCCTGATATAAAATTTTATCTTTCTTTATAATTTCTCTTTTGTTCTCTCCTGTTAAGACCAATCTAAAGACAATAAACTCTGCAAAGTCTTCTGATGAATTTTCAATTGTATGAATAGAATTTTTAACCCTAACCACCATATCTTTAGTTACTTTTTTACTAAATTCCTCATTATCTTCTCTCCACTTAACAAATATCTCGCCTTTTGTTACAACAAGATTCTCTTCTATTTGCAAATGTTTGTGCCATTCCTGAATTGTCTTTGGAGGTATTCGGTTTAGATGAATCTCATACTCATCAAATATAAAATAGCTTACCTCTGTTCCATTTTCCTTTTTAACAGAAATAGAATCATCTTTTCTGTAAATATCAACTTCCATCATTTTTCTTTCCCCTTTTAAAGTTAGTATATATCTATTTTAAAACTTGAAATTCCTATTTTTCCGCATATTCTCATATAATGTAGTTAAGAAATTTAATACATTCTAATGTTATTTCTTAATGAACATTATACGATTTTTATTTTCTAATTCTGTTTAAACTCTTTCAAAATAAAATCAATAAAATACTTGCTAGCAATAGGTAATGCATTCTTATCTTTAAATGCTATACCTATATTCCGAACAATAGGAGGATATATTTTTTTCTTAATAATATTATAGCTAATTCTATCCAACACTAATTCTGGCAGGATAGCAATTCCTAATCCTTTTTCTACCATAGACATAATTGTATAATCATCATAAACACAATATTGTATATTAGGTTGTAGATTATTCTCTTCAAAAAACTTTAATGGTATACTTGATTGTCCTTCGTCTAAAAGTATAAAAGGTTCATCTGATAATTCTTTTAAAGTTACGTTTTCATTATTAGTTAATTGATGATCATAAGGTAAAACTGCTAACATTTCATCTCTTTTTAAAGGAATTTTATATAGATTAGTTCCTACATCAGAATTAACAAAGCCAAAATCTACACTACCTTCTTTAATTAACTGTATAATACTTGTATATTCACCTTGCTGAAGTTCAAATTTTACTGATGGATATACTTCTTTAAAACTTTTTATTAACTGCGGAAGCCAACTAGATGAAATACTTGAAAAGGTCCCAATGCGAATAACGCTACCCTGTAACCCCTGCATTTCTTTACTCTTCTCTATAAGCTCCCTATATGAATTATGTACTTTTTTTATATATGGCAAAAACTCTTCTCCATCAGGAGTAAGGATAATTCCTTTTCTAGAACGTAGAATAAGTGTAGTAGAGAGTTCCCTTTCTAATGAACGTACAATTTGACTTATTGCTGATTGTGTGTATCCAAGTTCTTCTGCTGCCTTTGTAAAACTACCTGTTTCAATTATTTTAATAAATGCATAATATTGGTTCATCAAGTACTCCTTTACATTAGTAAATCTAATATAAACATTATAATAATTTGTTTTATTAATGTAAATGTTAATGATAAAATATAAACAAGTTTTTAAACATATATGAAATGTTGATTTATATTATGAAATTATACAAGAATAATACTTACATATTATTAAATAGGAGCAAAAAAATGAAAAAGAATGATTTAAAGTATAAGAATTATGTACAAATTTTAAAAGAGGAATTAGTGCCAGCTATGGGATGCACTGAACCTATAGCAATAGCGTATGCTGCAGCAAAAGCTAGAGAAATATTAGGATCGATTCCTGAAAAAGTTGTTGTAGAAGTTAGTGGAAATATTGTAAAGAATGTTAAAAGTGTTATAGTCCCAAATACAAATAATTTAAAGGGAATAGAAACAGCAACAGCTGCAGGAATTATTGCTGGAAAAGCAGAAAAGAAGTTAGAAGTTATTTCTGAAGTATCTGAAGAAGAGAAGCAAAAAATTAAAAATTACATAGCTAATTCTCTAATAGAGGTTAATTCAACAGATACACCATTTATATTTTACATACAAGTGAATTTATTTTATAAAAATTCACATGTAAAAGTTAGAATTGTAGATTATCATACTAATATTGTACTAATTGAAAAAAATGATACAATTCTGTATAAAAAAGAAGCAAATCTTTATAAAGAAGAAGATATTTGTAATAAAAATTTATTAAATGTAAAGGATATTATTGATTTTGCAAATTCTGTAGACATTAAAGATGTAGAAGATATTATAGGAAGACAAATAAAATATAATTCAAAAATTTCAGAAGAAGGTTTAAAAAATAACTATGGGGCTAATATAGGAAGTGTTTTACTTTCAACATATGGTCATGATATTAAGGTAAGGGCAAAAGCCAAAGCTGCAGCAGGATCAGATGCCAGAATGAATGGCTGTGAACTTCCTGTTATTATTATTTCAGGAAGCGGAAATCAAGGTATGGCAGCTTCACTTCCTGTTATTGAGTATGCTAAAGAATTAAATGTATCGAAAGAAAAACTTTATAGAGCTCTAATTGTCTCAGATTTAGTTACAATACATCAAAAGACTGGAATAGGAAGACTCTCTGCATACTGTGGTGCTATAAGTGCAGGAATAGGAAGTGGAGCTGGTATTGCTTATCTTCATGATGGAGGATACAAAGAAATTTCACATACAATTGTTAATTCCTTATCTATAGTTTCAGGTATTGTTTGTGATGGAGCTAAAGCTTCTTGTGCCGCTAAAATTGCAGCAGGTGTAGATGCTGGCATTTTAGGATATCATATGTATAAAAATGGACAACAATTTAAAGCTGGCGATGGTATAGTAAAAAAAGGTGTAGAGGCTACTATATATACTATAGGTAAACTTGCTAAAGAAGGAATGAAAGAAACTGATAAAAAAATCATTAACCTTATGCTTGGATAAAAATATGTAGATATATTATAGCAAGTTGTGATATATCTAACGCTAGTATAGTTACATAGTCATCTGAATATATATAATAAATTAACTTTTAATATTTTTATGGTTGCATATAATAATATTTATTACAAATAATAAATATTATTATATATTAAATTTATAAATAATTTTGAAAGGAACACACAATCATTATGAAAAGATTTCAAATATGCTTTTTAACCTTGATTCTTTTTTTTATAGATTGTATTAATTCATCTTATATATGTAATGCAAAAATAAATATCTCTCCAACACCTAATAGTACAGTTGCTATTGATAGGTTAGAAAAAATCAAACAAAAAGGTGTTTTAACAATTGTTTCATCTAATAATCCACCATTTTCCTTTTTAGATTCTGAAACTGGAAAATTAACAGGTATAGATGGTGATATTATAACAGAAGTTGCAAAACGCCTTGGAGTTAACAAGGTAGAAATGAAAATTACTACATTCGATAAATTATTTACTGAAATACTTGCAGATGATGAAATTGATATGATAGTTAGTGGAATATATATTACTGAACCCAGAAAGGAGTATGTAAATTTTTCAACACCATGGTATAAAGACTATGATATTTTTGTTGTCCCTGAGCTTTCAAATATTCAGTTTATGTCCCAATTAAAAGATAAAGTAGTTGGTGCACTAGCAGGAGCTGTTGATGAACCCTATGTTAGGAAACTAAAAGAAGAAGGAATCATAAAAGATTTCATACTTTTTTCAAATCAACCAGAATTATTAAATGCAGTAAACTCAGGTAAAGTAGTTATAGGTATAAGTGATGCTATTACTTTCCCTTATTTATTACAAAAAGATAAAAAGCTACGATTAAGATCATTAAATGAAATTCCAATTGCTCCAGATATTATGGGGGAAGTAGCTGCTGGAATTAGACATGAGGATACAACCTTATTGAGTGCAGTAAACGAAAAAATTAATGAAATGAAAAGAGACAAAACTTTCTCTCAAATTGTAAAAAAATATGGAGTAAATGAAAATAGTATAATTCCACCTCCTCCATATTTTCATTTAAATTAGTACTTCTATTTAACTTAAGTTGCTAGAAGTACTTTTTATTTTTAAATAAATTTATATCCCTTTAAAAAAAGCTACAGATAGAGTTTATTTTTAACTCTATCTATAGCTTTTTCTAAAAAATTATTTTTCTAATTCTGATGCAACTTCTGTTTTATCTTCATTTTCTTCATGCCCTACTTCTATTCCTCTTTGAAGCAAACTATGCTTTCTTCCATAAATAAAATATGTTATAAGCCCTATAGCAAGCCATACTAAAAATCCTATCCATGTTATAGCTTTTAATGTTGTTAATAAAGCCAAACATCCTATTATAGTTAATACTGGAGTAACTGGTGCTCCAGGCACTTTAAATACTCTTTCATAATCTGGCATAGTATATCTAAGCACTATAACAGCTAGTGCTACTACTGTAAAGCTTAATAATGTTCCTATGCTTAAAAATTGTGTAATAATATCTAATGGTAAAAATCCAGCTATTATTGCAGCTATAGCTCCTGTTATTGCTGTTGAAATATATGGAGTTTTATGTGTAGGATGTACCTTTGAGAATACCTTTGGTAAAAGTCCATCTCTTGACATAACCATAAATACTCTAACTTGTCCATAAAGTACCACCATCATAGTAGAAATCATTCCAAGTACAGCTCCTGTTCCAACTAATGCTGAACCCCAATTAATACCTACTCTTGCTAAAGCTCCTGGAACTGCATTTTCTGAGATTATCTCTTTAAAAGGAACCATTCCTGTAAGTACAAAAGCAACAGCAACATAAAGTAATGTAACAACTATTAAACAAATTATAAGTCCCATAGGAATATCTCTCTTAGGATTTTCAGCTTCTTCTGCAGCTGTTGATATTGCATCAAATCCTATAAATGAAAAGAAAATCGTAGCAGTTGCTGTGAATACTCCACCCCAGCCAAATGGCATAAATGGAGTATAATTTGAAGGTTCTATATGTGCTACTCCAAGAGCAACAAAAACAACGATTATAGCTATCTTAACACCAACTATTATATTATTTACTCTAGCACTTTCCTTCATTCCATAAAATAAAATATATGTTATTAATCCAATTACTAATATAGCTGGTAAATCAACTATTCCACCTTTTGCTGGTGATGCAGTAATTGCAGTTGGAAGTGTTATTCCAAATGATTTCAAAATACCAACAAAAGTTCCAGACCAACCAGATGCAACAGCACTACAAGCAACCAAGTACTCAGCTGTCAAACACCAACCAACTATCATTGCAATTATTTCTCCAAATACTATATATGAATAAGAATATGTACTTCCTGCTACTGGAAACATTGTTGAAAGTTCACAATAATTTAAAGCACAAAGACAAGCTACCATTCCAGCCAGTATAAATGAAATAATTACTGCTGGACCTGCTGCATGTGCTCCTTCTCCTGTAGCAACAAAAATACCTACTCCTACTACTGCTCCAATCCCAAATGCAGCTATATCTTTAGCTTTAAGATTTTTCTTTAGAGCTGAATTCTGTGCACCTTTTAACATCTGGTCCACAGATTTTTTCTTAAAAATATTCATAATGTCCTCCCTATTTACAGTTAAAAATTTCTTGCCCCAAAGAAATTTAATCAACATAATTTCGACCCATATTTATATTGCACTAAAAATCATAAAATTGCAACAAAATAATCATTTCTTTTGCAAATATAGATTGAATATATATTTTTTTTAACATTTTATTAATTTCATCAATATTGAAAGCTGATAATTTAATAATTTAATACTTTGTTTATTTGTTGAAAATTTGTTTATAATTGTAAATTTAATTTTTATATATAAATTCTAAATTACAAAGTTCTCTCTACTTACATTTAATTCTTTCAGCTTTAAAAAACAAAATCTTTCAAACTATTATTAATTTCTTTTAAAGGTGCTCTAAATATTTTTGTTATTAAAGGTAATAATATTCCCAAAATAAACGCTGCTCCACATGCTGCAAATAAATCATACCTCATAGGTGCACTACCAGTATATACTTGATATCCATATACAGATGCAACAGCAATAGATGCTATGAATAATACTTTACTCACTATCCAAACTGCTATACTTATTACCTCAAGTATTAATATGATTATTGATAATACTATAATTATTGGTATAACTAATATCTTTAATGGTATCATTAAAAAGCTAAAGATTCCACTTGATTCTTCTTTATGATGATGTTTATCATGTTCTTCTTTATAATCTTTATCCTTTTTTCTTTTCCTGTTTTTAGACTTTTCTTTATCATACTCATCATCTTTGCCTTTACTTCTTTTCTTACTGCTTGAACCACTGGAACTACGTCTTTTTCTAGTTTTTTTATTTACTCTTGTTTCTTCATAATCATAATTATCATCATAATAATCCTCTTCAAACTCATCCTTTGTGGAATCTAATAATTCATCTATTTCATCTTTTGACATAACTGTAGTGTTCCCCAATGCCTGTCCATTCTCATTCATTGATGATTTATTAGATATTATTCCATCATATGCATCTTTCAATACCTTTTTAAAAGCCTCTGCATTCTTTTCATTTGTGACTTGTCTATCAATATCTTTAACTTTATTTTCATAAGCCAATTTTATTTCTTCTAAAGATGAATTTTTATTCACTCCTAAAACTTCAAAATTATCCAATTCTCTACGTCCCCTTGCTTAATTAATTTTAAAGTTTATTTTAACTCAAAAGAATTAAACTGTAAATCAATATTCTTTTAAGAAAAAATGAAGATTTAAATATTACAAAACTTTTTCTATATATATACTTGATTTTTTCTTAATATTTTGTCTTTTTACATTTTTCCTTAAAAAACTATTTTTATAATAATATCATTTGTGTTTTGTAAAAAAAGTTACTATAATTGTTAAGTATATGTTAAAGTATATATATAAAACAAATAAATTTGGGGGGATTTATTATCGAAAAACGTAATTTTTTATTTGATACTCTTAAAGGTTTTCTTATTATATGTGTGATTATTGGAAATTCTTTAGAACATGATACTGTAGCTTCTGAAAAAGCTCATTATTTAATTCTTTGCTTGTACATTTTTCACATGCCTCTATTTGCATTTGTTTCAGGATATTTTAATAGAAAAAGTAAAAGAACAACTCAAGAAAAAGTAATAGGCATATTAAAAATTTATTTGTTTGCTCAACTTTTCTATACTATTGTTAATAAAGTTATATTTGAAGAAACTAGTTCAAAACTTGAATTATTTTCTCCAAAATGGACAATGTGGTATTTTGTTTCTTTAATGAGTTGGTACATTATTTCTGATTTTATTAAGGATAAGAAAAAGTGGTTTATTATATCTATAGCATTAGCTTTATATATAGGACATGATCAAAGTGTTGGTTCTTATGCAAGTATTTCAAGAACATTTTTCTTCTTACCATACTTTATATTAGGAATGGGGTTTAAAGAAGAATATTTTGAAAAACTAAGAAGGTTTAAATATGTACTAGCTGTGACATCCGTTATCTTCTTTGCTGTGCTTTATTATTTATCTGATTCAATTACAGTAGAAATGTTTTTTGAATACACTAAATATTCCTATTATGCTGATACTGATGTTATCCCATTATATATTAGAATTTTCCACTATGTTGGTTCTTTTATTGTTTGTGCTTTTATACTTAGCATTATACCAACTGTAAAAACACAATTATCTATAATAGGCAAAAATTCAATAGTCTTATATGTATCTCATAGCTTTATTGTACAATTACTTTATAAATATCATTTTACAAACATAGAAACTATATTTGATATTTTAAAATGTGAGTTTACAATACTTGTATTTACTATAACATTGAGTTTATTATGGAGTTTCTTTATTGGAAATTATAAACTTCTATATCATAAGATTAAGCAGTTTACATTAACTAGAGTTCTAGAAAAATAAGTATTGTGTCTTTAAAATACCATTAGATTGTTTTTTTTGCAATCCAATGGTATTTTATTTTTACAAATAATATTTAAATGTCATAAGTGAATTTGCTCTTATATTTGCGGAAAATCCTTTATCTCTATCTCTAATTTTTACTACCTCATCATTATCAGAAGTATTTCCAACAAATACTGCTACACTGTTATCCTTTGGATTAATAAATGCAGTTTTAAATATTCCACTTGTTCCTGATTTACTTGATAAACTTCCTGTTGTTTTAATATTAAATGATCCCGGACGAATATTTTGACTAAATTGCTTTAATACATAATATGAAGGATTAAAAGTAACTTTATTTGTTGTTGAATTAACCATTATTGGAGCATGACAATAATTTTTAACATCATGAGTAGGTCCTCCATCATCCTTTAATACCATATTCCAATCTATCCAAGTTTCCGTATAAGATTCAAAATCATTAATCATATCATAAATATATCTTGCAGCTGGCGTCCAATCATTAAGCCATGGCCCCTTTTCTTGACAACCTTCTGTTGCAAGGAGGTGTATGTTTGGAAAATTCTTTTTAAGTGTATCTAAACTATAAAAATCTTGAGACCACATAGGTTTTCCTATCATTTCATGCCATAAATCTCCCGCATACCAATGAAAAGCTGTTCCATAAATATATCTTGCTGCATCACTATCAGATAGGACTTTTGTATTGAAATTAATAAAGCCATCACGATGTACAGAATCATTACCTTTGTCCCAATCCCAAATAAGAATCTTTGAATCTACATTATCCTTCAAAAATGTAGGCCCTAAATAATTTCCAACAAAGTTTGCCATACTTTCTGGAGTATAAGTTGCAGCTTCCCAAGGTGCAGCATTCTGAGCTTCATTTTGTACTGATAGTGACCAAATATTTATACCAAGCTTCTTATATTCTTGAACATATTTACTAAGATAATTAGCATAAGTTTGATAATATTCTGGTTTAATCTGGGCATTGTTAAATATTCCATCTCCAATAAAAGGAAGTGCCGGGCCATTTCCTGATCTTATTCCACTTTTTTTCATCCAAGCTGGAGGTGCCCAAGGAGCTGTAAATATTTTAATGTTTTTATCATAGCTCAAAGCTCTTTGTACAGCTGGAATTAGATATTTTTTATCTTTGTCTATACTAAAATTAGCTAACTCAGCGTCAATTGGTCCATCATCATAAGAATATCCACTTAAAGTAAAATCACAAGAACCAATAGGTGTACGCATAACTGAATAGTTTGCCCCTGATTCTGAAAAGTATGAATCATAAATCTGCTTTTGAATATCTTCTGACATCATGCTTATGCTATAGGCTGCTGATTCTGTCATAGCTCCACCTATTCCTAACATTTCTTGACGTTTTTCTTTTGGAAATATATCTATATAATTATCTCCATCATCTATTTTAATATCTTTCATAACTAAATTAGGTATTTTTTCTAAATTACTTCCATCCTTTGAAGTCACAGTGACTTCCACTAAATTTTTTTCATTTTTCGCAAATGCTCTTATACTTCCAGTATAGAAAACTGTTGTCATAATAAGCATCATAGAAATTAATTTATTTTTTCTCAGTGTCATTATTTTATCCCCCATTATAATTAATTTGCATTAAAAGTTTTACTTACTCCACTTCCTTCTGTTTGAAGTATTTTATCATCTGAAGTCCCACCAACATATATATTAAATCCACCTGGTTCAACCTTCCAAGATTTATCATTCTCACTATAAAAAGAAAGTGCTTTTTTATCTATTTTAAATTCTACTGTCTGAGTTTCTCCAGGGCTTAACATTTTTGTTTTAACAAATCCCTTTAATTCTTTATTTGGCCTATCTATTGATGATTGATTATCTTTTATATAAACTTCAGCTACCTCTTTTCCTACCACTTTTCCTGTGTTAGTTACATCAACTTTCATTGTTATATTAAAGTCATCATCACCTAAATTAAACTTATCTGAGCTCAAGTTAATGTTGTCATATTTAAAAGTTGTATATGAAAGTCCATATCCAAACCTATACATAGGATCAATATTTTTTGCTTCATAATTTCTATAACCTACATAAATTCCTTCATCATAACTTATAGAGGTATTTGCATTCTTTGGAAAATAACTTGAATCTGGCACATCAGAATATTTCTTGGGCCATGTAACTGTAAGTTTTCCTGATGGATTTACACTTCCCTTCATTATGTCTCCTATAGCATCTGCTCCTTTACTTCCTGGAAGTCCAACCCAAAGAATAGCATCTGCACTTTTCTCCCAACTTGCAACTTCTACTGGTGCTGCAGTGTTAAGCACAACAATCATTTTTTTATTTGCACTATGATAAGCTTGCCCTATAGTTTTAATAAGATTAATCTGTTTATCACTTAAATTCATAGAACTATAATCTAAACCTTCATGACCTGCTAGTCCTATAGAAACAACTCCTAACCCTGTAGAATCTGCTAAAGTTTTTGCACTTGCCTCTGTTATACCTTCAACTATATTTCTATTATTTACTTTCGTAACTACATTAAATCCAGCATCGCTTAATCCTTGTGGAAGAGATACCACTCCATTAGGATTTACATTAACAGTGGCACTTCCATTTCCTTCATAAATAATTCCTTTATTAGAATATGCATTTTCTCCTGCCACTGCTACTTTTTTTGATATATCAATAGGTAATGTATTATTCTCATTCTTCAAAAGTACTATTCCTTCAGAAGCAATACTTTTTGATAAATCATCATCTTTTTCAGCTAAGCCAGTACTCAAAGTAGTTTTATTCAAAAATTGAGTCTTATCACCATAATTTCCTTTAAATGTTTGCGTTTTAATTACAAGCTTTAATATATTTGTAACAGCCCTATCAAGATCACTTTCACTAATTGCACCCCAAGAAGTAACAGCTGGTTTAATCTGCATTATCCAAGCAGGGAATATAATCCCTCCCATATTATAAAATCCACCTGGTTGATTCATATCAAGGCCTGCTTTAAAAGCTTCTGCTCTGTTGTAAGCTCCCCAATCTGACATAATCATGCCATTAAATCTAAATTCACCCCTTAACACATCTTCCATTAGATATTTATTTTCTGTCATTCTTGTTCCATTAACTTTATTATATGCAGCCATAGCTGTCCATGGATTTGAATTTTTTACTGTATCCTCATACTGTGAAAGATATAGTTCCCTTAATGCCCTTTCAGATATTACTTCATCTCCATCCACTCTATTATTTTCTTGGTTGTTACATGCAAAATGCTTAATACATGCTCCAATTCCATTTGATTGAATCCCTTTAACAGCCTCAGTACTTAAAGCTCCAGTTATATAAGGATCTTCTGAGTAATATTCAAAAGTTCTTCCACCTAAAGGATCTTTAATAATATTCATAGCAGGGGCCAGCAAAACATCTGCACCATAATCCTTACATTCTTCTGCCATAGCTTGTCCAGCTTGATTTATTAATTCTTTTGACCAACTTGATGCATTTAATAAAGGATTAGGAAAACAAGTTGCATACTTAGTTGGTGCATAATTTGGCGTAATTGTTAATCCTCCCATTCTCACACCTTGTGGCCCATCAGTTAATTCAACACTTGGTATTCCAAGTATTGGAATACTATAAGAAGCACCTGCTCCTCCATATTTAGTCATTAAGCCTATTCCACAAACCATCTGACATTTTTCATCTAAGGTCATTTCATCAATAACTTTAGGAATTGAATTTTCATCAGTTAATGTTACTAATTCTAGTTTAGTATTAGTAGCCAAAGCTACATTTCTGCTCATAGTTATACATGATAATACTATACTTATGGTTATTAACTCTTTAATTAACTCTTTTTTCATGATTCTCATTCCTCACATAATTTTCTTGTTATGTTTTATTATAGATGAACATATATTTAAATGTAAATTACTTCCTAAATAAAAATAAGAGTTATACTACCTAATAAAAAGTAATATAACTCTTATCTACATTTTCTTATATAATTAATTCTTCTTAAGAGGGTTGCATCCAGATGCAACACATCCTCCATCACAAAGTATGTCAACACCAGTTAAATAGCCTGCTTTATCACTTGCACAGAAGGCCAATAAGTTAGCTATTTCCTCTACCTTTCCAAGACGTTTTATAGCACAATACTTTATAAGACTCTCTACTTCGTCTTTTTCTAATTCACCCATAGGTGTCTCAAATGAGCCTGGAGACACAGAAAGCACACGAATTCCCTTTTCCCCAAACTTTGCTGCATCAGTTTTTGCATACCAAACAACAAAATTTTTAGATATACCATATGCAACACCAGATCTAGCTTTTTTAGGAAAGAAATTAACCCTTGCCATCATTTTTTTCATAAAAAATTCTTTATCTATTCTACTATACTTATAATTTTTAGTTGGCATTATGAACTTAGGAGTAAGATATGCAGACATGGATGCTACATCTATAATACAAGAATCTTCTTCCATAACATTAAAAAAAGCTTCATTAATATTAATAGTTCCAATTGCATTGGCTTCCATTATTGTTTGTGCATCCCCCATATGTGGTGACATGCCTGCAGCATGTATAACAGACGAAATAACACCAATCTCTCTTGCCCTTTTTGCTAGTTTCTCTACTGATTCTCTATTTGAAATATCACAAGCAAAAGATGTAGCTTCTATACCATCTTCTCTTAATTCTTCTATTGCATCTTCAAGTTTTTTTCTTGTTCTTCCTACTATAATAATGTAATTTTCTTTTCCTAATATTTTTGCAGTTCCAAGCCCCATTCCGCTGCCACCGCCTGTGATTACACATACCTTTTTCATCTTATTTTCCTTTCATAAATAGATTTTTAGTGTACTTTAGATCCCAGAACTTTTTTAATTAATTTAGTTGCCAAACTTGGACTAAAGCTATATACAAAATGCATCAACTTAGAGTCTTTTCCAATACAAAATCTATACTTATTTTTTTCCATTCCATTAATAATCTTTTCAGCTGCAGCAGATGCTGATAATAATAGCTTAGAATTTTTTTCTTTCTCTGGAGCACTTTTATCAGTAACTTTAGAATTTTTCATGATATCTGTTGCAATTCCTCCTGGAAATACAACGGAAACATGCACCCCAGTATCTGATAATTCTGAATATAACCCTTCTGTCATAAGTTTAACAGCTGCCTTAGATGCCCCATATGCACTTTGTCCAGGCACCGGAAAGAATCCGCCCATACTAGCTATATTAACAATATGAGCTTCTGGCCTTGTTAATAAGTGATTTAAAAATGCCTTTGTCATATATAAAGTTCCATAAAAATTAACATTCATTAGCTTATCTATTTGTTCAAATTTCAAATCCTTTAAATGTACAAAAGGTTGAATAATCCCTGCATTATTAATAACTCCATCCATATGCCCTACTGTAGAAATGATTTCATCTGCAAATTTCAGAACTGCTTCTTTATCTGTAATATCTAAAGTTCTAATTAATAACTTCTCATTTTCCTTGGATATAGTAAATGTTTCTTTAAGAGCTGATTCACTTATATCAACTGCAATAACTTTTGCTCCTTTGGCTAATAATTGGAGAACTAACTCCCTTCCCACCCCATTTCCTCCACCAGTTACAACTATATTTTTATTTATTACTTTCATGCTACTAACCTCCTAAAATTATCAATCTATCTTTTTTCGATAATTCATCATACTAAAAATATATAATAAATATATTGAAGTAACAATTGTACTTTTGGGCAAAACATATTGTACTTTGAGGCAAAAAAAGTTTCAAACCCAAATATCTTAGGATTTGAAACTTATACTTTCATTTCTATAAATATGTTTTTATTTAGTTAACTTAAGAATTATCTGTTCATACTTTGGATATTTTTCTAATAGATATTCTCTATCAAACAATTCAAAATCTTTAAACTCAAAGCCTGGAGATACCATACATCCAACTAAGGCATAACCTGGATTATTCATTGCAGAACCAAATATATAGTCTTTTGGAACTAATATTTGAGGTTTTTCTCCTTTTTCAATATTCAATCCAAGTTCTTCTGTAATAAGTTCACCTTCAGGGCTAATCATATAAATAGTAAGTGAAGAACCTGAATGATAGTACCACATCTCATCTGACTTTAATCTATGAAAATTTGAAACTTCACCATCTCTAAGCAAAAAATATATGCTAGTCCAAAGTTTTTTTGCTTCTTCACTTTCAACATTTAACCTGCTATCTGAAATATTATCTTTTGAAATAAAACTTTCTTTAAAAAATCCACCTTCTTGATGTGGTGTCATATTTAAGTTCTTTATAAAATAGTCTGCTGTATACATATAATTACTCCTCACAATATTATAACTTATTATATCCTTTTTAGGATTTAATCATTATATATCAATTAAATTGAATTTTCAACTTTAACAATTATATCATATCAGCAGGAAAAACTATTCCACCCTTTTTTCTTGCAATTGTTTGAACTTCACTAACTATCAAACTATGCTCCAACATTTCATAGCATCTTTTTAAATCATCATTTTTAATCATATCAGCAAATTCAATAAATTCATTGACCATTCTATGAGCATAATTATTTATGTTGACTTTCGAACTTGTCCCATCATTCATTAGTAAATCAAAGCTCTCACAAACATTAGTTGGAGTATTTTGATATATGCTGCCATTATCTCCTTGTATATTATTTACAATAGGTGCTTTGCAATCCTTCGCACCAATACATACACACTTAAACTTCCCATAATCTAATATTAATACCCCAGATGTATCTATTCCTCTCTCAACATTTGGATAATATTCAATCTCTTCTGGCTTTCCAAATAAACCTATTACATAGTGTATATTATATATATTTATATCCATCAATGCCCCACCAGAAAATCTAGGATCAAAAGCTGGTAAAGTATTTCCTTCTTTAAAGCTATTATATCTACTAGAATATTGAGAATAGTTACATTGAACTATTTTTACATCGCCTAAATCCTTAAGTAGCTCTTTTATTTTTTTATAGTTAGGAAGATATTGATTTGTAATAGCTTCAAATATAAATAACTGTCTTTCTTTGGCTAAATTACTTAAAATTAATGATTCACTATATGTAGAAGTAAATGGTTTTTCAACAATAACATTTTTATTTGCCTCTAATGCTCTTTTAGCAAATTCAAAATGCAAATTATTAGGTAATGCTACATAAATCCCATCCAAATCCATATTTAATAATTCATCATAATTATAAAATATATTTTCAACCCTATAATCTTTTCTAAATTGATTCATTGTTTCCTTATCTCTTTCAGTGCCACAAATAGCTACAAATTCAATGTCTTTTAAAAGAGTACTTATTGATAATAAATCCTTTACTATCATTCCTGCTCCAACAATCCCTAATCTCATGTTAATCCCGCCTTCCCCTAAATGGTTTATAATTATTTTTTTGAAATAACTCTTGCTCCATTTTCACCTGCAATTATCATCTTAGTAATTTCTTTTGTAAATATAGAAGTTTCAACCACTCCTATAATATTAATTAATCTATTATTAAGCTTTTCAAAATCTTCTATAACATCAAATTTAATATCTAATATGTAGTTACCATTATCAGTCATTAAATATCCATCTTTATTATTACTTGTTCTAATTACAGGATTTCCACTTAAAGCTTTAACCTCTTTGACTACATATCCTAATGAATCTTTAACCACTTCTAGTGAAATATCACTACTTAATTCTTCTTTCAATTTTCCTTCATCTATTAACAAAATATAATCTTTAGCCATAGTAGCAATTATTTTTTCCCTCAAAAATACTCCACTACCACCTTTTGAAGCATAAAAATTTTCATCAACTTCTCCACATCCGTCAAATGCAACTTCAACACTGTCTACTAAATAAGTTGGAAGAACCTCTATTTTAGATTTAATACAAAGATTTTTTGTATTTTCAGATGGTGTTACTACTTTAATTTTAAAATTGCTTTTCTCTATCTTTTCTTTTAATAGCTCAATTAAACAAGCTATATTTCTTCCAGCTCCTAACCCTATTACAGTGTTATTTTTTATATATTCCATAGCTTTTTTAGCACATAATTTTCTTAAAGCTTCATCATTCACCCTATATCCTCCTAAACTTAATCACTATATAAATTAAGTTAAATTCTTTACTCCAGTTTCTAATATTTCCATTTGAAGTAATGTCTCTTCATCAGTAATAGTTTTATCTTTACCATTTATGATTGCTTCATACAAATCATCATAAACTCTCCCATAATCACCATTTACAGATTTCACTTTTTCTTCATGCACTTCACCTTTTTCATCTATATATGTAAGAACTCCATAATGTTTAAATGAATCCACCCCAAAATCATTATTATTGGGCATATAGAATAATTTTAAATGTTCTTCTTGTTTGTCCTTTGTTTGTTTTATAAAACATCCTCTTTTTCCATATACAACAAAACTAGGCCTTTCTTTTATTCTAAAATAACTAGACTTTACAGATACTTTTAATTTCCCATAATACAAATCTAAATCAAAATAATCATTCATTCTGCCTGAACCAAGTAATTGTCGTACATCATAATGAATACTATCTGGTTTTCCAAAATAACTAATGACTTGATCCAATGTATGACAAGCATGCCCATATAAATATGATTGAAGTGGATCAAAATATTTAATAGATTCAGGAATTTCTGGTCTATAATAATCAAAATGCATTTCTAATTCTAGTAATTCCCCTAATTTCCCTTCTTGAATAACTTTTTGTACTGTTAAAAAATCACTATCAAAACGTCTATTTTGATATGCTTGAACTATTAATCCTTTATTTTTTGCCAACTCAAAAATTTCTTTTGCCTGCTTTGAATTTTCCATAAAAGGCTTTTCAACCAAACAATGTTTATTATGTTCTAACACCATTTTTGCATACTCATAATGACTATTATGTATAGTACAAACCACAATAAGTTGTATTTCTTTATCATTTAATATTTCATCTAAATCAGAAGTATAATTTACTCCATTAATCCTGCTCCATTTTTCGTTTTCAGGATTTCTTTGATAAATTGTTTTAACCTTTATATTTTTTCTTTGTACAACAAATGGCAAGTGATATCTGTTAGTACTTTTTCCATTTCCAATATAACCAATTGTAAGCATAAAAGCCTCCTTCTTATACATTAGTTTAACCTTATTATAATAACTTCAATACACTAGAACAAACTAAAACATTTCACCTTAAATAGTGAAATTTTTTACTTTTAAAAATTAATCCTATAGTCTAGAATCAAACTATAGGATTAATTTACTTTACTCTTTAAATATTCTGCTATAATATCCATATCTTTTTGTTCCATTACATAATTTATTCTAACAAAAGGAATATTTGTAATATCTGCAATTGTTGATGTTGTAACTATAAAATCAATATTTTTAAGTTCTTCCTTATTTTCATACATAAACCCTTGATAATCATAAAACCTACATATCTCTATCTTTTCTCCAAATGAGTTATTAATTTTTTCTTTTATAAGTTCAAATATAGATTCATCATAATCACAAACAACTATAGTTTTTAAGTTTTTTTTCCATAGTCCACACATAGAAGCTAAATGAATAGTTATATATGCAATCTCACTCGATCTAGCTTCCAAGTTAAGTTTTCTTTTTAAAATTTTTTTTATTTCGTTAGCCATTTTAAATTCAATTTTATAACATTTAACCACATTTTCATCTATCTTATTTGCTATACAATGATTATATTTTAACCTCCTTATCATTGGAGCAACATATAATAAAAATTTATATCTATTCTCTCTATTACTCATTAAGTCTACATCAAACTTTTCTTTTACTGTTTCTAAAAACTCATCTACTACACAATTAGCCTCTTCAGTTTCAATATTTTTAATATCTGTTCCATAAAGAAATTGCTTAGACTCAAAATATTCTTGTAAATTTATCCATTCCCTTTGTGACATATTAATCCCTAATTTATCTTCAACCCTACTCCTAATATCATTAATTATATTCTTCAACATACCATCTAATGGCTCTAAATAAAATCCTAACCTTTCACGATTAAAAGCAATTAATATTTCATAGCAAAAAATTTGAGCACTATGTCCAGATAAATGATAGTTATGTTTCCTTGTCTCATCACCTAATATATGATAAATATTCCTTGCATCTTTAACAACTTCTTTATCTTGAAATAGATAATTCCAATACTTCAAAACGGTACTTATGTTAAGTCTTTTAGATAAAACCCAGCTTATAATATTTCTTTTCTCTTTTTCATCAGCTTTAAGCGTAATTCCTTTATTTAAAGAATAGCTTATTCCTAATTTCAAATCTCTTTTAATCCATTTGTTAATAAGAATAATATCATTATTTATAGTAGCTATTGATACATATAAAGCTTCTGCTAACTCTTCAACATACATATATTCAAATGTAGTTAATTTTAATAATATATACATTTGTCTATCTATAGGTAAGTTAGGAGTTTCAATTATATATTCATAATCTAATACCTTTCTTATAACATTATTATATTTTAAAATATCTTTATCTTTCTGGTTAAGAAAATAACCTTTTTTTATATTTGCCTTAATTTCTACAGTATACTCCTTTAATAAATCATTAATATCTTTAATATCACTTCTTATTGTCCTAATTGTTACATTACAAATCTTAGCTAACTCATTACCAGTAATACAATCATCCGTATTTAAAATTAAATTCAATATATCTCGATGTCTTCTATTCAAATTTCCTTCCACCTACTTTTTATATAAGTTTAATATATATATTATATCAAAATTAGCAATTTTAAAAGGATTGCCTATTTTTAAAAGCAATCCTTTAATTTCAAACTAATTTATTTAAACACCTTAATACGTTCTTCTAATGGAAGATATTGTTTTTCACCTGGATCTAATGTTGGTTTTCCAAATGGCATTTGTCCAATAAGTTTCCAGTTGTCAGGTATATTCCATTCTTTCTTTATATCATTTTCAATAAGTTCATTGTAATGTTGCAAAGATGCGCCAAACCCTTCAATCTCTAATGCTGTCCAAATAACAAATTGATGCATTCCACTTCCTTGCTCAGACCAAATTGGGAAATTATCTTTATATAAAACAAATTGTTTTTGCAACGATTTTATTACACTATTATCTTCAAAGAATAAAACTGTACCATATCCATTTTTAAATGAATTTATTTTATCTTCAGTAGTACTAAATTGATCTACTGGTACTATTTTTCTCAAAGCTTCCTTTGTTATATCCCAAAGCTTATCATGTTCTTTTCCAAGTAATAAAGCAACTCTTGCACTTTGGGAATTAAATGATGATGGAGTATGTTTCACAGCATGCTCTACAATCTCCTTAATTCTATCATCTGAAACCACTGATTCCTTGCTAATTCCATAATATGAACGTCTATCTGCTACTGCAGTATAAAAATCTTTTGACATAATCATCTCTCCTCTTTCTATAAAATAATATTAATTTTCTTTCTTCATTTCTAAAATTAAAATATGAGTATTTTCTTTAGCTTTGATTAAAATATATTCTTCAATGATTTCCATTCCATCTTGTTCATTTAACTCAATTTCATCTATTATAGAAGTACCTTCAATCTGTACCAAATATGCTTGCCTATTTTTATTTATTTCAAAATTAATTTCTTTTCCTTTATCAAGTTCTAAAGAATAAATATTAACATCTTGATTTATTTTTATTTGTGCAGCACCGTCTTTATTAGAAACCATATGAAGCCATTTATTTTTTCTATCATTCCATTGAAATCTAAAATCTCCATAGTTAGGGATATAACCTTTTTCATCTGGGAAAATCCATATCTGTAATAATCTCAATTCATCTTTTCCTAAATTATGCTCACTATGATATACTCCTGTTCCAGCACTCATATATTGAACATGGCCACGAGTTATTGTGTTTTTATTTCCCATACTATCTTTATGTGTCAGTTCACCATGAAT
The DNA here is from genome assembly GCF_031626875.1 of Clostridium sp. SHJSY1. Classification (NCBI taxonomy): domain Bacteria; kingdom Bacillati; phylum Bacillota; class Clostridia; order Eubacteriales; family Clostridiaceae; genus Clostridium; species Clostridium sp. SHJSY1. The sequence continues at coordinate 3,805 of NZ_JANDMF010000033.1, read as the reverse complement.
CACATAAGTTATTATTTCCATATCCTTATGAGGATGTGTATCAAATCCAGTATCAGTTTGAATTAAATCATCATTTATAACTCTTAATGCTCCAAAATTTATATTATTAGGATTATAGTATTCTGCAAAAGAAAAGTGGAATTTACTCTTTAACCATCCAAGATTACTACTTCCCATATTCCTATTATCAATCTTTCTTAACATTCCATACCTCCTTATATTACTCTTTTTTAACTTACAAAACTTAATTCATATATTTTATTCAATCTAATTACTTTTAGTAAGTAACTTTAAATTAATTATCACATATCAATTTAGATTAGTCAATAGTATTTTTTTTATAAAAAAAAGAATCCCTATTATTTTAAATAGGGGATTCTATATAAGCTTTTTGATATTTTAATTAGTTCCATTTTTCTGCCCACTTTTGAATTTCATCCATAACACTTTCTAGTGCATGACCTTTTTCAGTTAATTCATATTCTATTCTTACTGGAGTCTCTGGATAAACCTTTCTTACAATAATGCCTTCTTTCTCTAGTTCTTTAAATCTTTCTGTTAACATACGTGCACTCATATTTGGAATTGCTTCTTCTACATCAGAAAATCGATTATGCCCACCTAATAATGTTCTTATAATCAATCCAGTCCATCTCTTTCCTAATAATTCAAAGGCATTTTCGAACCTTGGGCACATCTGGAATTTGTCCATCTATAATCACCACCTATGATTATTTTATCACAGTTACTTCATAAAAGTAAGTAACTTATCATAATACAAGATTATTTAATATGTTATTAATTCTTATAAAATGTAAAATTCATTCTATATTTTCAAGTGAATAATTATTTTGGATAACAGGAAATATAAAATTAATACATAAAAACTATATATGACTGGATGGATGATCATGAAAAAATGTTTTAAATTTTTAATTTCATTGATTTTTTGTTTAAATCTTAGCATTAGTGCAAATAATAGAATATTAACACAAAACAATCATGCCATACCTGTAGTTATTAACCAAGATAGATTAGAAAAAATTAAAGAAAAAGGAGTGCTTACAGTTCTTTCTCCGAATATAGAACCTTACTCCTATAAAAATCCTAACTCTGGTGATTTTACTGGCCTTGATGCAGACATTATAACTGAAGTAGCAAAACGTTTAGGTATAAATGAAGTTCAGGTTAAATATGTGAATTTTCCTTATATTGTAGAAAGTTTGCTTAACAACCCTGAAGCTGATATGATTGCTAAAGCTATATATATAACAAAAGATAGAAAAAATATATTAAATTTCACTAACCCAATTTACACTGAAGGTGAAACAATATTAACTAGAAATGACACAAAAATATTTTCTAAAACTGATTTAAAGAATAAAACTGTTGGCACATTTAGTAATACAGTTTTTTTAGATTTAGCTAGTGATTGGAAAAAACAAAATCTATTGAAAGATTATATTGCATTTCATGATAATACCTCTTTAATATTATCATTAAAAAACAAATTAGTTGATGCTATAATAACAGATTCTATGCAAGCTAATAATCTTATTTTAAAAGAATCTAATTCAAATTTTAAAGTTCTCTCTCCAAATCAATATAAAACAGAATTAACTATGGATGTGTCCTATCCTTTTAAGAAAGAAGATATTACATTAGTAAATGCTTTTAATGAAAAGTTACAAGAAATGAAATCAGATGGAACTTTGTATAATATTTTAACTCAGTATGGATTAACATCTCACTATATTAATAATTAACAGATAAATACTCTCCTTATAATAGTATTATTATAAGGAGAGTATTTTAATCTTTGTATTATTTCATAACTAACTTTTTAATCACTTCTAATTTCCTGATGAAAGTTTTCTTATAAATACATTTAAAGTATCACCATTAATTATCATAGTACGAGGCATAGCATACTTATCACTTGTATCTGTGCTTAATCCACCACCTACTTTAAACCCTGTTTTATACCCTAAACTTTTAAGTATTGAAGTAGTATCTGTATCATAACTTCCATAAGGATATGCGCAGTAAACTGATGCCTTATTAGTTATAGACTTAATCTTATTAGTTGCATCATTAATAGCAGCATATTTTTGATTATGTGTTAGAGTAGTAATATTCGAATGATTTGTAGTATGATTTTGTATATCTATGCCATTACTACTTACAAGTTTTATCTGATTTGTAGTCATATGCCCCATAGTATCAATCCAGTTGGTAACTACAAATTCAGTTGCCTTCATATTATATTGTTTTAAAATAGGATATACATTTGTATAGAAGTCACTAGTACAATCATCAAAGGTAAGTAATACAGGCTTATTTGGTATAGAGGCTGTTTTATTAATAATGTTGTAATATTGATCTATAGATAATGTTGTATATCCATTAGCCTTTAAGTATTCCATCTGCTTTTTAAATTCTGTTAAACTAAATTGATATTGTCCACTTGGATTTGAAGAAACTACATGATATAGCATAACAGGTATCTTTATATTTGTTGCTGCCTTACAATTATACGGAATACTTAAAAATAGTATAGTAACAAGTACAAAAAATATTTTTTTCATATTAATATGTCCACCTTTCGAAATTAAAGTTTAGAGAAACTCTAGTATTATTCCACAAAGATACTAGAGTTTCTTTTTTAGCATTTGCTTTTAATAATTATTTGTAATTTTTTATAATCCCAAGATCCCATTTGATTTTTTCATATGCAACATTACCATCCATAGAACCTTGAATTAAGAAATCAGCTCTATTAATATCATTAATCTCTAATTTTTGATTTATGCCTGAACGAAGTATTTCACCATGAGAAACACGATTTGTCCACTTATCTGCAGTGTAAGATAAATTATGAGATGATGCCCATTTTTCACTAACCTTTGTCCATGGACCATTTAAACTATTAGCTTGATGAAGTTCATAGTATCTATTATCCTTCATATCTTCAACTATCAAATAATACTTATTATCTGCTTTAGATTTATAAACACAAGCTCCTTCAAAAGTATCTCTTACTGCAACTGTAGCTGGTCCCCAACCATTTGGAAAGTTCGCAAGAGATGTCTTACGACAGTAAATATTATGTGAACCATCTGATGGTGTATTAAACATATATGCGTTTTGATCATCACAAATAACCCAATAATCCCAACCCATGTTTCCACTAGCTCCCATGGATTTTGGTCCACTCCATGAATTTGGATCATCTATATTAGTAGTTGTTGCATAACAAGCTCCTAGACTACCTTGGTAAATAAGGTACCACATATGTTTAGACTCCATATAAAATACTTGTGGTGCTCCATAACTTCCATTACGTCCCCATGATCCATTTAAGTCTAACTTTTTATGCTGAGCAGTGCTTAACCCACTAATTGTAGGTGCAGAAGCATATCCCATCTGAAATGTACCACTTTGAGCATAACCAGTATAAAATAAATGGTATTTACCATTAGCATAAACAATAGATGGATCCTTAACAGAAATATCATCCCATGCGCCTGTTGGCCCATTAAAGAAACATCTTGCCCCTACATACCAAGTAGGATTTGGATTTGCTGCAGCATTAGCAACTAAAGAAGCTCCTGAAGTCATTGTCCCTAAGAACATACCTAATCCAATTGAAAGTAGACCTACTTTTTTCATTATTTTTTTCTTTACCATTTAAAATCTCTCCTTATTTTTTAAATTATTGATTTATTAACTATAGTTGAGAAAATATCATAACATATATTTACAGTTAAAAAATTTTATAAAAAAATAGAGACAAACTTCACAT